>CATNCS010000032.1 GCA_950097245.1 uncultured Oscillospiraceae bacterium
ACGGGGAACTGCCTGCTCTCATCGGCAACATGCTCCAGCCGGACATTCTCCAGCTCCAGGGTATCCAGGGCGTTGGAGGTAAATTCCATGCTGTCTGTCCGGCAGTCATAGTCAAAAATCAGGGTGTCTCTGAACTCAGACAGGGTGCTGTAGCGCAGCTTCTCCGAGGCCAGCCGGGCCCTCTGCCGCCAGAGCAGGGCGGCCAGCACCGCGCACACCGCCAGGCTGAACAGCATGACCACAGTCTGCACCACAGAGGACTGCTCGATGCGCAGGTCGGGAGTCTGGGAAAACTGGATGACCCGCCAGCCGTTGTAGGTCACAGGGGCCCAGGCGGCATAGGACCGGCCCGCTCCGGCGCTGTAGCAGAAGGAGCCCTGCTCCTCCGCCTGATAGGCGGCGATAAACTCTTCCGCATCCTGCGAGGTCAGGCCGTCCTCCGCCCCCAGCTCCACCAGGCTGACTCCTGTGCTCTCCTCCCTGCTGCCGAATACCACCTGCCCGTCCTCCCCCGCAATCACGGTATAGACGGTGCGGAACAGCGTAGAGTCATGGCCCTGGAGGGACAGAAGCTCGGCGCTCACCCTGGCCTGCACCGCGCCCGCGATCTCTCCCTCCCGCTTTACCGGCTGAACAACCAGGAAGTAGGCCTCCTCCCGCACCCGGGCCGGGAGAATACCGCTGACCACAGACCCGCCGTTTACAACCTGCCGGAAGATCCGCTCCTCCTCGCTCCCCGGCCGGGCGCCGGCCATATCCTCCAGACTCAGAAGGCTCACTCCAATCCGGCGGCCCCCTAAATTCATGGCCCCCAGAATAGGGTTTGCCCACTCCTTCTCCAGGGGCCGGCTGTCCTCCTCCAGGAGCCTGACGGCATCCTCCACTAAAATCTCCGTGTCATCAATCAGCTGACGGGCACCCTCCCCCCTCATTCGGGTATGGGCGGTCAGGCTCTCCATAAACACCTCGTCCAGCCTCAGCTCCAGAGCCCGACAGCGGACAATCAGGCTCCCGCTCGCCGCGATCAGGAGGAGCGCGCCGCACACCGTGAACAAAACCGCCAGGTGAGTCATATTCTTTCTTCGGTTTCCGGACATATACGCTCCCCCTACCATTTTAAATCTCTTTCTTTCCCGCAAAGACGCGCTCTGCCAATCAATTGTCTTTTACCAGGGCCTCCCCGGCCAGATAGATATCCCCCGCGCCCACGGTAAGAATCAGGTCGCCGGGCCGGGCCATATCCGCCAGCTGGGCCGTGACTCCCTCCAGATGGGGGCAGTAGACCGCCCCCGGGATTTTCCGCACCAGGTCCAGGGAGGAGATACCCTGCGTGTTCTGCTCCCGGGCGGCGTAGATCTCCGCCAGCACAGCCACGTCGGCCAGCTTCAGCACCTCCACAAACCGGTCAAAGAGGGCGGCGGTGCGGGTGTAGGTGTGGGGCTGGAAGGCGCAGATAATCCTCTGATAGCCCAGGGTTCTGGCCATGGTAAGCAGGGCCCGCAGCTCATCGGGGTGGTGGGCGTAGTCGTCGTACACGTCCGCCCCGTGATAGGTTCCCTTTTTCTCAAAGCGCCGGCCCGCCCCGGTGAAGGCGTCCAGCCCCTCCTCCACAGCGGCCCCCGGCACTCCCAGAACATAGGCGGCGGCGGCGGCGGCCAGGGCGTTGGACACGTTGTGCTCCCCCCCCACCCGCAGGGTGACATGGGCGTATTTTTTCCCCATAGCAATCACATCGAAGGCAGGCAGGCCCCGCTCCCAGGTGAGGTTTTCGGCATAGCAGTGGGCCGTGTGGTCGGTCAGGCTGAAGGTAAAGCAGGACTTTTGGAACCCCTCCAGGGTCTTCTTCACGTTGACGTTGTCCCAGTTGGCCACCACATGGCCGTCTCCGGGAGGGACCAGCTCCGCAAAGCGCCGGAAGGAGGCCTTGATGTCGTCCAGGTCCTTAAAGAAGTCCAGGTGGTCAGCCTCCACGTTGAGGATCACCGCCACCGTGGGGGCAAAGGACAGGAAGGAGTTGCAGTACTCACAGGACTCGGCGATAATGGTGTCCCCATGGCCCACCCGGTGGCCGCAGCCCAGAATGGGCAGGGTGCCGCCGATCATCACCGAGGGGTCCCGGCCGGCGGCCAGAAAGATGTGGGTGCACATAGAGGTGGTAGTGGTCTTGCCGTGGGTGCCCGCCACGCACAGGGCGTTCTTGTAGTGGCCCATGATGGCCCCCCAGGCCTGGGCCCGCTCAAAAACAGGGATGTCCCCGGCCAATGCGGCGGCGATCTCCGGGTTGTCGTCGTGGACGGCGGCGGTGCGGATAACGCAGTCCGCCCCCTTCACGCTCTCGGGCAGGTGGCCGATGGTCACCGGGATGCCCAGCGTCCGCAGATGGGATACCGTCTCGCTCTCCTTCATGTCGGAGCCGGTAACGGTCACCCCTTTCCCCCTCAGCACCTCGGCCAGGGGCGACATGGACACCCCGCCGATTCCCACCAGGTGGACGCGCTTTCCCGGCTGGATGTAATGCTCAATATTCCGATTCATTGGACAGCACCTCTTTACATGGTTTCTCTCTCTATTCTATCCATTTTTCAGAAAATGGGTGCGAAACTTTTCAATAACTCTATTTCCCCACCGCCGCGTCGTACAGCTGATTTCTCGACAGCCCCAGCTCCCTGGCGGCCTGGCGCACCGCGTCCCGAAGGGACAGCCCCTCTCCACGGAGCTTGTCCACCAGGACCAGGCCGTCCTCCAGGGCGGGCTCCTGCTCCTGCGCCGGCTCCGCCCCTCGGACCACCAGCACAAACTCCCCCTTGGGGGTATTTTTCTGATACCAGGCGGCGGCCTCCCCCAGGGTGGTGCGGCTCACCTCCTCATGGAGCTTGGTCAGCTCCCGGCACAGGGAGACGGGCCGGTCAGGGCCGAAGACCTCCGCCAGGTCCTGGAGGGTGCCGGCCAGCTTGTGGGGGGCCTCATAGAAGATCATCGTCCGCTCCTCCCCCCGGAGGGCGTCCAGGCGGGCCCTGCGGTTTTTCCTGTTTACAGCCAGAAAGCCCTCAAAGGTGAAGCGGCCGGTGGGCTGTCCGGAGACAGCCAGCGCCGTCACCAGGGCGCAGGGGCCGGGGATGGCGCACACCGGGATACCCAGGGCGGCACACTGGGCCACCAGCTCCTCCCCCGGGTCGGAAACGGCCGGGGTGCCCGCGTCGGTCACCAGGGCGCAGCTCTCCCCGTCCTGAATGCGGTTGACAATGGCCCGTCCGCTGCTCCCGGCGTTGTGCCGGTGATAAATCGCCATGGGCTTTTTGATTCCCAGGTGGTTCAGCAGCTTTGCCGTTACCCGGGTGTCCTCGGCGGCGATAAAGTCCGCCTGCTCCAGCGTCTCCGCCATCCGCCGGGAGATATCCCCCAGGTTGCCGATGGGGGTGGGGACCAAATAGAGTATCCCGTTCACCGGGCTTCACCTCACTGAACTGAGTTTTTTATTATTATAGCACAACTGGGGAAATTATGGTATCCTTTTCTTAACATTTTCTTTAACAGTCAAGGACACTTAATAAAAGGCGGCGGTTTGATGAAAAAGACTGAACAATTGGGCCCCTACACCCTGTCCTGGGAAGAGGGTGTCTTCCCCCTGGGGGGCGACGCCCTGGCCCTGGGGGCCTTTTCCACCGTAAAGTCTGGCTGGCGGGTGTGCGACCTGGGGACGGGCAGCGGGGTCCTCCTCCTTCTGCTGGCCCGGCGGGTGGAAAATCTCTCCCTCACCGGCATCGACATCGCCCCCCTCTCCGCCCGGACCGCCCGGGAAAACCTGGCGGTCAACGGCCTGCCCGGAGAGATTCTCTGCGGCGACCTGCGCGCCGCCCCCCTCCCCGCCGGGAGCTTTGACCTGGTGGTGGCCAACCCGCCCTACTTCCCCGTGGGCGGCGGGACAAGCGGCGGCCCCGCCCGGAGCGAGGAACATTGTACCCTGGAGGAGCTGTGCGCCGCTGCGTCCCGGCTGGTGAAAAACGGGGGCCGCTTTTCTCTGTGCCACCGCCCGGAGCGGCTGGTGGACATCCTGTGCGCTCTCCGGACCCACGGCCTGGAGCCCAAGCGCCTCAAGCTGGTCTCCCACGGGCCGGACCATCCCCCCTCCCTCCTGCTGGTGGAGGCGGTAAAACAGGGAAGGCCGGGGGTGGCGATTGAACCATAAAAAAGGCCTCCCCTGTGAAAGGGAGACCTCATCCGCCCCAGTGCGCGCGCACTGGGGCACCTTCCCCTAAAGGGGAAGGCTTTTTTGCGGCACCTCAAAGGCTTCCCCTTCAGGGGAAGCTGGCACAGCCGAAGGCTGTGACTGATGAGGCCTACCGCTGATATTCAAACTCCAAATCGTACATGGACACGATGTCCCCGTCCTTGATGCCCAGCGCCTCCAGCTTGTCGAACAGCCCGGACTGCCGCAGCTTCTGGTCGAACCAGTTCCGGGACTCGTAGTCGCCGAAGTTGACGTTGGCGATGAGCCGCTGGAGCCAGGGGGCGTCCACCACCCAGGTGCCGTCGAACTCCTCAATATTGACCTCGCCCTCGGTGTCCACCTCGGGGGGCCGCTCCACATAGGTGGGCTCATACACCGCCACCGGGGGCAGCTCCTGGAGGAGCTGAGCGGTTTTCCGCGCCAGCTCCCGGGTGCCCTGGTGAGCGGCGGCGGAGATGGTAACCAGCTCCAGCCCCAGCCCCTCCACGTGGGCCCGCAGGGCGTCCAGCAGGGCGGGGTCGGTCATGATGTCCACCTTGTTGGCGGCCACGATCATCTTCCGTCCGGCCAGTTCAGGGGAGTACTGCCGCAGCTCCTCGTTGATGGCCTCAAAGTCGGCCACCGGATCCCGGCCCTCGGAGCCGGACACGTCCACCACGTGGATGAGCAGCCGGCAGCGGTCGATGTGCCGCAGGAAGTCGTGGCCCAGGCCGGCCCCCTCCGCCGCTCCCTCGATGATGCCGGGGATGTCGGCCATGACGAAGGACACCCCCTCCTCCACGTACACCACCCCCAGGTTGGGGAAGAGGGTGGTGAAGTGGTAGTTGGCGATTTTGGGCTGGGCCCGACTGACCACGCTGAGCAGGGTGGACTTGCCCACATTGGGAAAGCCCACCAGCCCCACGTCGGCCAGCAGCTTCAGCTCCAGCACCACGTCCCGGCTCTGGCCGGGCAGGCCGGCCTTGGCGAAGCGGGGGACCTGGCGGGTGGGGGTGGCGAAGTGCTGGTTGCCCCAGCCCCCCCGGCCCCCCCGGCACAGGACAAACCGGTCGGTCTGGGACATGTCCTGGATAATCTCCCGGGTCTCGGCGTCCCGGATAATGGTGCCCCGGGGGACCCGGATGACCAGGTCCTCCCCGTCCTTCCCGGTGCACCGTTTGCCCGCGCCGTCGGCGCCGTTTCCGGCGGTGTACTTGCGCTTATAGCGGAAGTCCATCAGGGTGGACATGTGGTCGTTGACCTCCACCACAATGTCCCCGCCCCGGCCGCCGTCGCCCCCGTCGGGGCCGCCGTTGGCCACGTATTTTTCCCGGTGAAAGGACACCACGCCGTTGCCCCCGTTCCCGGAGCGGACGGTAATTTTTGCCGTATCTACAAAGGGCGCTGCCATTTGGGGCACCTCCTATTCAAACGCCGCTGTTACAGCAGATAGTTATTTTCCTGATTCGCGGGCTGGAGAGCCTTCAGCTTATAGGTAGCGAAGCCCTCCGCCACCAGCGGCTCCCGCCTGCACAGCTCCTCCGCCGCCTCGTAGCTCTCCGCCCGAAGAATATACATCCCCGCCACGCCGGGATAGCCCTTGAACACCCCGGCCAGCTCGATGTGCCCGGCCTCGTCCAGGGCTCTCAGGTTGGCCACATGCCGCTCCACGGCGGCCTTAGTCAGCTTGTTGTAGGATTTGGTCTTCTCAATGAACATGACATACAGCCAGTTTTCCATTTGCTTCTCCCCTTTATCGCAGGCCGTCAAAAAAGTCACGGGCATTTTTCAGGTCGGCCTCGTCCGGGTGACCCTTGGCGATACCGCCCACCAGCCTGAAGGGGCCGAAGGTATCGTAGCCCTTGCAGCCGAAGCTGCCCACAATCCGCGCGTCCTTGACCTTGACCGCCTCCTCAATGGCCCGGGTGCCGTTGCTCCCGCCGTAGGTGGACAGGAAAAACACTTTTTTGCCCTGGGGCAGGTTGTTTTTGGCGAACTCCACCACGCTCTGGTGGAACTTGCCGAAGTAGATGCCCGAGGCGAAGCCGATCAGGTCGTAGCCGCTCAGGTCGGTGGATTTGGCGGTCAGAGCGTCAATGAGGGTAACATCCCGGCCCTGGGCCACGGCCTCCACCAGCTTTCTGGTGTTACCGTGGTGGGCGGAGTAGTAAATGATAGCAGTTTTCATAGTGCAGAATCCCCCATTTTGAAGAAAAAGCCGCAAACGAAAACCCGTTTGCGGCTTCCTGTTGATGATTACTCCGCGGTGGCTTCCTCCACGATGGAGACCTGCTTGCGGTCCTTGCCCAGGCGCTCAAACTTCACGCGGCCGGTCTTCATGGCGAACAGGGTATCGTCGCTGCCCTTGCCCACGTTGACGCCAGGGTGGATATGGGTGCCCCGCTGGCGGACCAGGATGTTGCCGGCCAGCACAAACTGGCCGTCGCCCCGCTTCACGCCCAGCCGCTTGGCCTTGGAATCACGGCCGTTGCGGGTGGAGCCCACGCCCTTTTTATGGGCGAAAAACTGTAAACCGATATTCAGCATCTCTTACACCTCCAAGACGGTAATATTTTCAGGGTACTCCTCTGCCAGCTGGACGCAGTGGACCAGCAGGGCGGCCAGAAGGGTCTGGCACACGCTCTCGCTGTCCGGGTCCAGGGCCTTGGGGAGCTTGAGGGAGATGGACGCGTCCTTGTCCCGCACCTTCACCGGGGCCTCCAGCCCCAGCACGTCGTTGACGGCGCACTCGGTGAGCCGGACGGCGCTGGTCAGGGCGGCGCAGACGATGTCCTCCCCCTGGGGGGCGTAGCCGCTGTGGCCCTTCATCTCCAGGCCGGTGAGGCGGCTGCCCTCAGAATAAAAGCTTACGGTGGTCATCAGGCCTTGATGGCGCCGATCTCCACCTTGGTGTAGGGCTGACGGTGGCCCTGGCGCTTACGGTAGCCCTTCTTGGGGGTGTACTTGAAGATACGGATCTTCTTGCCCTTGCCGTTCTTGACCACGGTGGCGGCCACGGAAGCGCCCTCCACGGTGGGAGCGCCGAAGGTGGCCTTGTCCCCGTCCAGAATGGCCAGCACCTGGTCGAAGGAAATTGCCTGACCGGCCTCGGCCTCCAGCTTCTCGATGAAGAGGGTGTCGCCCTCCGCCACCTTATACTGCTTGCCGCCGGTTACGATGATTGCCTGCATAGTATTCAACTCCTTTATTACGGGCTCGCTCTTGCAGGCGGGGTCTCCCCTCTTAGCTGCCTGTCTCGACGCGGCCTAAGTATTTTACCAACGGATCGGGCTGTTGTCAAGGGGTTTTTCCGGTTTATTTGACATTTTTCAGGAAATCGAATTCCATCAAATTCTTATTTCGATTTCTCTCTGTTCTTCTGATAGAGAATATTCAGCCCCTTAAGGAGCAGGTCCCGCTCCAGGCGTATCTCCCGGCGGCACAGGGGGACGATAAACCGGGCCATTCCTCCGGTGGCCACCACGGTGGTGGAAAAGCCCAGCTCCTCCTCCACCCGGTCCAGCATGCCGTCCAGCATGGCGGCGGTGCCGTACATGATGCCGCTGCGCATGCAGTCCACCGTATTTCTGCCGATTACCTTTTTAGGCCGGTCCAGGCTGATGCCGGGCAGCTGGGCGGTGCGGGAGGTAAGGGCATCCATGGAGATGCGGACCCCCGGGATAATGCAGCCGCCCAAATATGTACTGCCTCTGCCCACCACCTCAATAGTGGTGGCGGTGCCCAAGTCCAGCAGGGTAAGGGGAGGCTCATACTCCGCCAGAGCGGCCACAGCGATAACGATCCGGTCGCTGCCCACCTGGGAGGGATTGTCCATCTGGATATTCAGCCCGGTTTTCAGACCGGGGCCCACCACCATAGGGGCCTTGCCTGTCACCTTTACAATGCCGGTGCGCACCGAGTTGAACACCGGCGGCACCACCGAGGAGATGATACAGCCGTCCACCTCCTGGGGGCGCACGTCGAACAGGCTGAGCATGCTCTTAATCTCCGCCCCGTACTGGTCGGAGGTCTTGATGCGGTCGGTGGCGATGCGGGCCTCAAAGGCGATTTTGTCATTCCGAATGCCGCCGATGACGATATTGGTGTTGCCGATGTCGATTGCCAGGAGCATAAGCTCACCTGATTTCTGAAAGTTATCCCGCCTGGGGCTTGGTGCGCAGATAGGGCACGTGGAGCAGTACCTTTCCAATGGCGGTAATAAGCACCAGGGCCACAATGGCCTCCAGCACGCTGGAGCCGGTGATGACGCCCAGCACCAGGCCGAACACCGCGTCCGTCGCCACGCCCATGGCCTGGGCGTACTCAGGCCGCAGAAGGAAATAGATGCTGCCCATAACGCATACCGTATTGGTCATAGCGCCCACAAAGCCCACGATGGGCAGGGCGATGTAGTCGCTCACCTTAAGCTTTTTCAAAAGAATCCACACCCAGCCGGACACCACGCCAATCATGATTCGGCAGCCGAACGCAATCCAAACCGCCTTCAGCGCCCCCACGGCTCCTGTGTTGTTGGCCGCCACAACGGGGGAAAAGGCGAAGGACAGCACCGCTGGCCCCAGCGTATTGCTGACCATGGAGCAGATTCCAAACACACCGCCCAGAATCGCACCCGCCAAAGGACCCAGCAGAATCGCGCCTACAATCACCGGGATATGGGTGGTGGTCGCCTTGATGATGGGCAGCGGAATCATGCCCAGGGGGGTGTTGGCCAGCAGGACCACAATGGCCGCCATCAGCGCTACGCTGACCATCCAGCGGGTGTCGTACTTACGGGTTTTCATTTTTACATTACCTCCTGCTGCCGCTCCGCCATCTGCGGATGCAGCGCAATATTTAAGAGGGCGAGGGCTCCCGCCCTCTCAACCGCTCATTATACAGGATACCGGCTCCAGATGCAAGAAAAAACTTTATGGCTTTACAGCAATGCCAGGAGACGGTATAATAACGATAACGCACCCAAAGGCCCCTTTTGAAAGGGGCTGTCAGCCGCAGGCTGACTGAGGATTGTGTTTCGCGGAGCGAAACATATGAAATAAACGAGGATTGCAGTCCCTGTGTAGGGGCGGATATCATCCGCCCGTAATTCCCGTACCGTAAACGGCGGGCGGATGATATCCGCCCCTACAGTACGTACGGCTTAGAACCCTCGTTTGTTCCGCACATTCCGCCTGCGGCGGAATGCAATCCTCCGCCCCGATGTGCGCACTGGGGCACCTCCTTTCAAAAGGAGGCTTTTCCCCTGCGGGGGACGAAAGGAAGGAAGCACTATGCTGAAGAATAAAACCGTCCTGCTGGGGGTCACAGGGGGCATCGCCGCCTACAAGGCGGCGGCGATGGCCTCGGCGCTGGTGAAGCAGCACGCCCATGTGGAGGTGGTGATGACCGCCCACGCCACACAGTTTATCGCCCCCCTCACCTTCGAGCAGCTCACCGGAAACCGCTGCATGGTGGACACCTTCGACCGAAACTTTGCCCACCAGGTGGAGCACATCGCCCTGGCCGACCGCACCGACCTGGTGATGATCGCCCCCGCCACCGCCAACGTGTGTGCCAAGCTGGCCCACGGCCTGGCCGACGACATGCTCACCACCACCGTGCTGGCCTGCACCTGCCCCAAGCTCATCGCCCCGGCCATGAACACCAAAATGTTCGAAAACCCCGTCACCCGGGACAATCTGGATATCCTCCGCCGCTACGGCTGGGAGGTGATTGCCCCCGCCAGCGGCCGGCTGGCCTGCGGGGCGGTGGGGGCGGGCAAGCTGCCCGAGCCGGAGGTCCTCCTCCAGCACATCCTGCGCCAAATCGCCCTGCCCCATGACCTGGCGGGAAAGCACGTCCTGGTCACCGCCGGGCCCACTCAGGAGGCCCTGGACCCGGTGCGGTATCTCACCAACCACTCCACCGGCAAGATGGGTTACGCCCTCGCCAGAATGGCCATGCTCCGGGGGGCGGAGGTCACTCTGATCTCCGGCCCCGCCTCCGTTGCGCCGCCCCCCTTTGTGGAGGTGGTGGACGTGGTCTCCGCTGAGGACATGTTCCAGGCGGTGGCCGCCCGGCAGGAGTGGGCCGATTTCATCTTCAAGGCCGCCGCCGTGGCCGACTACACCCCCGCCCAGTACGCGGACGACAAGATCAAGAAAAAGGACGCCGACCTGTCCATCCCTCTGAGGCGCACCCGGGACATCCTCAAGCACCTGGGGGAGCACCGCCGCCCGGGACAGGTGCTGTGCGGCTTCTCCATGGAGACCCGAAACATGGTGGAAAACAGCCGGGCCAAGCTGGAAAAGAAGAATGTGGACATGATCTGCGCCAACAACCTGAAGGTAGCCGGGGCCGGCTTCGGCACCGATACCAATGTGATGACAGTCATCACCAGGCAGGGCACAGAGGATCTCCCCCTCATGTCCAAGGAGGACACAGCCCTGCGCATCCTTGATATTGCGGCAAGTCTGACGGTGTAAATAACAGAACAGTCCCCCGGAGAGCGCTATCTCTCCGGGGGACTGCCGTCAGGGCTCATTTTCACAGAAATTTTTCCAGATCAGCTCAGCCGCCTCCCTCGCGCTGATGCTGTTGTCAAGCACTACGTCGGCGGCGGCTTGATACAGGGGCCGGCGCACCCGGTACATCTCCTCCAGACTCCCCTTCTGGGACAGGGGACGGCCCTCTTTCGGCAGCAGGGACAGGTCCCGGCGCAGGAAGTACACCCGTCCGGTGCGGCGCATGGCGGTCCGATTTTCTTTCTGGAGCACCGCCCCGCCGCCGGTGGCAATTACCTGCCCGCCTTGGGCACAGACGTCATTCAATACCAGACTCTCCAGATGCCGGAAGGTCTCCTCCCCCTCCTGCCTGAAAATCTCCGGGATAGAGGTGCCCGCGGAGTCAACAATTTTTTCATCCAAATCAACAAACGGCTTGCCGGACAGCCGGGCCAGCTCCATACCCACGGTGGTCTTGCCGCAGCCCGGCATCCCAACAAGGACGATGTTGGTCCGGTCCTGCCGGAGCTGAGAAACAATCCTCTCCGTCACGGCTTCGGGGACTGTCTTGTCGAAAAACAGTTCCTCCGCCCGCACCGCCTGGGCTACCAGCATAGGCAAGCCACCGGAACGGTTCATTCCGCAATACTCCGCCTGGAGCAGCAGACTGGTACGGGAAGGATTATAAATCACATCCGCTACCGCCTCCAGCTCAGGCAGACAGGTCAGATCCAAGGGACTGCCGTCCATATTGGGCCACATGCCCACGGGGGTAGTGTTGATGACCGCCTCGGCATCCCCGTGGCGCTCGGTCAGATTGTCGTAGTTCTCCGAGCCGGAGCGGGAGACCACCACGATCTCCCGGGCCCCCTCCCGCTTCGCGGCGGCCTGGGCCGTCAGGGAAGCGCCCCCGCTGCCCAGGACGAGCACTTTTTTCCCCGTCAGGGAAATTTTTGCCCGTCGGAGCATGTACAAAAAGCCGTCGATGTCGGTGTTGTAGCCATACAGCTTGCCCTCCCGGCGGACAATGGTGTTCACACTGCCGATGGCCTTCGCCCCCTCGTCAATCACGTCACAGAAGGCCATTACATCCCGCTTGTAGGGGATGGTGACGTTCAGCCCGCCGATATTCTCCTGCCGGAGGAAGTCCCCCAGCTGATCGGGCTCCAGCTCAATCAGGCGGTAGTCCTCACAGCCCAGGTCCCGGTGGATGGGGACAGACCAACTGTGGCCCAGCTTCCGCCCCAGCAGGCCGTAAATCTTCTCCCCCATGGCTCACACTTCCGCGTAGTTGCCCAAAAGCTGGAACTGGGCGCAGCTGCGCTCCATCTCCTCCAGCATGGACAGCACGCCCGGGGCCTTCACCGAGGCCTCCAGCTCCAGGAAGAAGATAAACTCAAAGTCGCTCCCCGCCACCGGGCAGGACTCCAGCTTGGTCATGTTGATGTCCATAGCGGCCAGCTTGGAGATGATCTCATACAGGGCGCCGGGCCGGTTCTCAAAGGTCACAATCAGGCTGATCCGGTTGGCCCCGGCGTAGATTACCGGGTCCTTGGTGACGCAGATGAACCGGGTGTAGTTGTTGTCGCTGTCCTGGATGGAGCCGTTGACGCACTCCAGGCCGTACAGGGCGGCGCAGGGGTGGGAGGAGATGGCGGCGGCGTGGCGGTTTCCGCTCTCGGCCACCAGCTTGGCGGCCATGGCGGTGTTGGCGCAGGGGACCACCTTCACATCCTTCAGCCCGCCCAGGAACCGGGAGCACTGGCCGATGGCCTGCTCGTGGGAGTAAATTTCGGTGATCTCCTCCTGCTTCACCCCGGGCAGGGCCAGCAGCTCGTGGCGGATACACAGCCGGGTGGACCGGACCACGGACAGGTCGTGCTCCTGAAGCAGCTGATACACCTTGCGCACCGAGCCGTTGGAGCTGTTTTCAATGGGCAGCACGCCGAATTTGCACAGCCCTGACTCCACGGCGGACACCACCGCGTCGAAGCTCTTCACATAGACGATGTTCCCCCTGGGGAGCAGCCGGTCACAGGCCACCTGGGAGTTGCCCCCCTCCACCCCCTGGCAGGCCACCATGCCCGTCTGGGGGAAGACCTCGCTGTTGGAGGCCAGGGCAGCCTTGACTCTCGCCTCCACCTTGGTGGGGGCGGAGATCAGCTCCGCCTGACGGGACCGGGCCAGCTCGAAGAGGGTGGAGTACAGGTGGTAGGCGTAGCGCTCCTTGTCCCCGGCCTTCTCGGTGACCTTGGCCAGAATCTCCCGCTCCCGGGTCCGGTTCAGGATGGGCAGGTTGTGCTGGTTTTTGTAGTCGGCCACCTCCTCGCTCAGGGCCATGCGCTTGAGGAAGAGGTCCAGCAGCTGGTCGTCTACCGCGTCGATCCTGGCGCGAATCTCAGAAAGTTCCATGATTTCCCTCCAATAGTAAGTCTAAAAGTACAGTGGCTGTGACAGCCTCCACCACCGGGACGGCCCGGTGGGCGATGCAGGGGTCGTGGCGGCCGTGGATGGTCAGCGTGGTGTTCTCCATTTTTGACAGGCTGACAGTTTTTTGGTCCTGCGCAATGGACGGCGTGGGCTTGAACGCCGCCCGCAGGACGATGGGCATTCCCGTGGTGATCCCCCCTAAAATACCCCCTGCATTGTTGGTTGTGGTGACGATCCTGCCGTCCTCCACCGCAAAGGTGTCGTTGTTCTGGGAGCCGTGGAGATAGGAGGCTGTGAAGCCCTTGCCAAACTCCACCCCTTTTACGGCGGGGATGCCGAAGAGGGCGGCGGCCAGCCGGTTCTCCGCCCCGTCAAACATGGGGTCCCCCAGACCGGCGGGCAGGCCGATGGCGGCGCACTCCACAATGCCCCCCACCGAGTCCAGCTCCTGTTTGGCCCGCTCGATCAGCTTTTGCATGAGCTCACCGTTCTTATCGTTCAGCACCGGGAAGGGCTTGGTGGCGACGGCCTCAAAGAGCTCGGGGGTGGGACAGTCCGGAAGGGGCGCGTCCAGATAGTTCCCCACCGAATACAGGTGGGCCCCCACATGGACCCCCCGGCGGGCCAGGATCTGCTTGGCAATTCCCCCGGCGACACACAGGGGAGCTGTCAGCCGGCCGGAGAAGTGCCCCCCTCCCCGCATGTCGGCTAAGCCCTTCCACTTCACCCAGGCGGTGTAGTCGGCGTGGCCGGGCCGGGGCTTGTCCGCCAGCTCCGCGTAGTCCTTGGAGTGCTGGTCGCTGTTGCGGATGACGGCGCACAGGGGCGCGCCGCAGGTTTTGCCCTCCAGCAGCCCGGAGAGAATTTCCGGCGCGTCTCCCTCGTTCCGGGCGGTGGACAGCTTGTTTTTCCCCGGACGGCGGCGGTCCAGAAAGCGCTGGAGCTCCTCCAGGTCGATCTCCTCCCCGGCGGGCAGGCCGTCAATATTGACCCCGATGGCCGTCCCGTGGGACTGACCGAATACCGAAACCTTTAAAATCTTTCCAAACTCAGAGGACATCAAATTCCCCTCCCAACCGCTTATATTCCTCCCAGAACGTGGGGTAAGATTTGTTCACCGCCTCCGCCCCCAGGATGGTAACCGGGCCGGTGCAGCGGGTGGCGGCGATGGCCGCCGCCATGACAATCCGGTGGTCGTTAGCCCCGTCCACCGTTCCGCCCCTCAAAAATCGGGTTCCGGGGATGGCCAGCCAGTCAGGTCCCTCCTCCACCTGCCCACCCAGGGCGGTGAGCATCTTCGTGACGGTAGCCAGCCGGTCGCTCTCCTTCAGCCGCAGGCGGGCGGCGTTGATCAGGCGAGTGGTCCCGTCGTGGAAGGCCGCCATGACGGCCAGGGGTGGGAGCAGGTCGGGACAGTTGGAGACGTCAATCTCCACCGTCCGCCACGTCCCCCAGGCGAAGCTGGCAAAATGTTCGTCAATCACCCGATCCCCCTGGGTAGACTGGTCGCTCAAGCCAACCGTCAGCACCGGATTCCCCAATAAACCCGCCGCCATCCAGAACGCCGCCTGAGACCAGTCGGCCTCAATGGTAAAATCCCGTGCCTGGAAAACCTGGTCTCCCGGGACCAAAAAACCGTCCTCCAGCACCTCAACCCGGACGCCGAAGCGGTCCAGCACGTCCAGGGTCATGTCCACGTAGCCCCGGCTCTCCAGGGGCGAGGTGAGGACAATTCGGCTTTCCCCCTCCAGCAGGGGCAGGGCGTAGAGCAGTCCGGTGACAAACTGGCTGGACACGTTGCCGGGGAGCCGGTACTCCCCCGGCTTCAGCTCGCCTTTGACGGTGAGCGCGCCGTCCTTCTGCTCGTAGAAAATGCCCTTTTCGTCAAAAATGTCGAAGTAGGGCTTTTGGGGCCGGTCCATCAACCGGCCCCGGCCGGTGAAGCGGCCTCCGCCCCGGAGGGCCAGCGCAATGGGGATCAGAAACCGCAGGGTGGAACCCGATTCCCCGCAGTCCAGCAGGGGCAGGTCTGTCCCCTGCGCTTTCAGCGCGGCGGCACAGCGTTGGGTGGCCTCAATGTCCTGGGACGTCTCCAGGTTGGAGACGGTCCCGCCTCCCGCCAGCAGCTGGGCCAGAATAGCCCGGTGGGCCTGGGACTTACTGGGGGGCGGGGTGACCGTCCCCTCCAGGGGGCCGGGGGTGATGCAGAGGTTCATTCCAGCGCCCACCCCGCTTCGATGATGGATTGCAGCTCCGTGACCGGGATCGTTTTCAACTCACAGCGGCCGATCTTACTCGGCACCACAATCGTGATACTGTCTCCCGCCCGCTTTTTGTCGCGCAACGCCGCCTGGGCCAAGGCCGCGGGGGGGTATTCGGCAGCAGAGGGCAATCCCAGCGTTTCCACGGCGCTCTCAATGCGTTCCGCTTCAAGGGCCCGCTTGGACTCGCCTGTCATCCACCCCAGGTTTTCCGCCGCACGGGTCATGATGGCCAGCCCCGCCGCCACGGCGTGGCCGTGGGGGATGGTGAAGCCGCTGCACTTCTCAATGGCGTGGCCGATGGTATGGCCCAGGTTGAGCAGCTTCCGCTCCCCCTGCTCCTTCTCGTCCCGCTCCACCACACCGGCCTTGAACGCCACGCACTGGGCGATGATCTCCTCCAGCTCGGACACACGCAGTCCGAACTCCATGCGGGCAAACAACGCCTCGCTGCACAGCACGCCCGTCTTGAGCGCCTCCGCCGCCCCATCCGCAAACACGTCCTGGGGCAGGGTTTTCAGACAGTCGGTGTCACAGATGACAGCGGAGGGCTGCAGAAAGGCCCCGGCCAGGTTTTTGCCCGCCTTCAGGTCGATGGCCGTCTTGCCCCCCACGGAGGAGTCCACCGCAGACAGCAGGGTGGTGGGCAGCTGGACGTATTTCACCCCCCGCAGGTACAGCGCGGCGGCCAGCCCCGCCATGTCCCCGGTAACGCCGCCGCCCAGGGCAGCTACGCAGTCGGTGCGGGTGAGCTGCTCCTCCGCCAGAAACTCCAGGATTTTGGACAGGGTGTCAAAATTCTTGCTCCCCTCCCCGGCGGGGAAGACGCAGGCACTCACCTGATAGCCCGCCTCCTGGAGGGAGCTTTTTACCGTCTCCAGGTACAGGGGAGCCACATTGCTGTCGGTCACCACCGCCATATGGCACAGGGGGACCGCCCCTCTCAGGCGGGAGCCGCACTCCTGCAGCAGGCCGGGGCCGATGACCACATCATACTCCGGATCGGTGCGGACGTGGATGGTCTGGATGGACATGGCAATTCCTCCTTTATATGTCAGTTCCCGCCGGCGGTGGCCTTCAGCTCCCGGCCCTCCTTGAGGAGGTCGTGGAGCCGCGAGGCGTCCCTCTCCTTCAGCGCGGACCGGTACTCCTCCAGGTGGCCGATGAGCACCTCCAGCTCGTGGGTGAGGTAGTCGGCGTCGTCCAGGAACAGCTCGGTCCACATGTCCTCGTCCAGCCGGGCCACCCGGGTCATGTCCCGGAAGCTTCCGGCGGAGAAGCCCCGGCGGCGCTGGGCCTCGGGGGACTTCACGTAGGCGCTGGACACGATGTGGGCCAGCTGGGAGGTGAAGGCGATAATCCGGTCGTGCTCCTCGGGCTGGGAGAAGGTGAGCTTGGCGAAGCCCACGTCCAGAAAGAAGGCCTGCAAGGTCTCCAGCAGCTTCATATCGGTGCGCTCGTCCGGGGTAAGGATCATAGAGGCCCCCACGTACAGGTCGTCGGTGGAGGCGGTAAAGCCCCCCCGTTCCCTTCCGGCCATAGGGTGGCCGCCGATGTAGGCAAAGCCCCGCTCCGCGGCGACGGGGGCAATCTGCTCCACCACCACCCGCTTCACCCCGCACAGGTCCACCAGAATGGCGGACCTGCTGATTTCGGCCGCGTGGGCCTTCACCCAGTCCACCGCCGCCTGGGGCCGGATGGCCGCCAGCACCAGGTCACACTGAGGGAGGGTCTCCCCGTCCAGCGGGCCGTCGATGGCCCCGCACATCCGGGCCAGCATCATGGTCTCCTGGTCCAGGTCGATGCCGTAGACGGTGTGGCCGGTGCGGTTTTTGATGCTCTTGGCCATGGATCCGCCCATCAGGCCCAGGCCGAAAATGCCAACGTTCATGCCTTACCCCTCCTGCGCCTTCAGCCATCCGTGGAGGGCCAGCAGCTTCCTGGCCAGGGGGTCGAAGGCCTCCGGCTTCAGGGACTGGGGCCCGTCGCACAGGGCGTGTGCCGGGTCGTTGTGGACCTCAATCTGAAGGCCGTCCGCCCCGGTGGCCACCGCACCCATGGCCAGGGGCTCCACCAGCCAGTATTTGCCGGTGGCGTGGCTGGGGTCCACAAAGATGGGCAGGTGGGTCAGCTTGCGCAGGACCGGGATAGCCGCCAGGTCCAGGGTGTTGCGGGTGTAGCTCTCGAAGGTGCGGATGCCCCGCTCACAGAGGATCACCTTCTCGTTGCCCCCGGCCATGACATACTCGGCGCTCATCAGCCACTCCTCATAGGTGGCGGACATCCCCCGCTTGATCATCACGGGCTTGTCCTGGTGGCCCACCGCCTTTAAAAGGTCAAAGTTCTGCATGTTCCGGGCGCCGATCTGGATCACGTCCACATCCTTGAACAGGGGCAGGTGGGTTACGTCCATCAGCTCGGTGACAATGGGCAGGCCGGTCTCCGCCCGGGCGGCCTTCAGATACTCCAATCCGGTCTCCCCCAGGCCCTGGAAGGCGTAGGGGGAGGTGCGGGGCTTGAAGGCCCCGCCCCGGAGCATGGTGGCGCCGCTGGCCTTGACGGCCTTGGCGATAGCCACCACCTGCTCCTCGCTCTCCACCGAGCAGGGCCCGGCCATAATGGTCAGCGTCCCGCCGCCGATCTGAGTATTGCCCACCCGGATGACGGTGTCCTCCGGGTGGAACTTCCGGTTGGCGTTTTTGTAGGGCTCCTGGACCCGCTTCACGTCCTCCACGATATCCAGGGCGGCGATGAGGTCGATGTCCAGCTTGGAGGTATCCCCCACCAGTCCCAGAATGGTGTTGGCCTCGCCGATGCTGGTGTGGATGGTGATGCCCTTGTCCTGGAGCCAGGTAACCAGGCTGTCCAGCTGGTCGGGGTTGTGGTCGTGCTTCAGAATAACAATCATGGTGTCTTCCTCCTAAAACGATTATTTTATGATGGTATAAAAAAACCGCAGCCGGGCTGGCTGCGGGCCGTCATGCACAACTGGTTTTCAAAACCAAAGCTATACACATGCGCGTTCAGCCAAACCGAAACAAGCCTTACCCCAAAAGAAGGTAAAGCTAAAGTAGCGGTAATAGGCGCTGCGCATGACGGTATCCATATGGCGCGTTCCTCTCTGTCTTAAAATCTGTAATCAGGATAACACTTTGCCGGGGAAAAGTGAATTGTCAGTTCATATAAAATATATTCCTGTATTTTTCTCTGTTTTATATTTTTTAAACAAACACAGCGGGCCCCGCAGGGGGATGCGGGGGCACATCGCCGGCACACCCCGCATAAAATGGGACAGCGCTATTTGAAAGGAGTATCCGGAGCCTTGCTCCGGTCTGTGCATATGAGCTTTCGTTATTTTCTTACCCCTGCGGGACGGGCCCTTGACGCCGGAGAGCCTGTTATCCCTCTCCCGCCTGTGGGCTCAGGGGGTCCCGTCTACCCCGGGGACGACATTTCTCAAGAGCCTGTAACCCCTCTGCCCTACCCCGGCGAGGGCGGCCCTGTCTACGACCCCTCTCAGGAGCCCGTCATTCCCCTGCCCTTCCCGGGGGAGGGGGGGCCCGTCTACCCCGGGGACACCACGCCCTCAGAGCCCGTAGTCCCTCTGCCCTTCCCGGGGGAGGGAGGGCCTGTCTACCCCGGAACAGGAAACCGGCCCGGCTTTTCCAGGGTACGGTTCCTCAACGCGGCCTACGGCTATCCCGCCTTCCGGATTCTTGTGGCCAACAGCCGGTTTGTCAACCGGCTGAGCTACGCCTCTGTCACCGACTACGGCCGGGTCCGCGCCGGCTATCAGACTGTAACGGTCACCGGCACCAACGGCCGGATCTATCTCCAGAGAACCCTGCCCTTTCAGACCAACGGGCTGACTACCGTCGCCATTATCAAAACCGCCGGCGGCCTGGACCTGCTCCAGATTCCCGACAGCTGCTGTTCTCCCGGCGGCGGGTACGCCAGCTTCCGGGTGGGCAATCTGGCCTACAACAGCGGGCCGCTGGACGTTATTATGAGCGACGGCCGGGTGGTCTATGGCGATCTGCGGTACAAAGAGGTGGCCGCCTTTAAGCGGATTGTGCCCGGCACCTACCAGTTCTTCTACGCCGACACCAACCTGTCCCCCATGCCCCCCTCCCTGCCCGTTGAGACGCTGGATTCCGCCTGGCTCGGGGTCTATCCCCCCTACGAGACCTTCGGCTCCCTCTACCTGGACGTGGCCGGCGGCGGAATTTACACCGTCTATCTCCTCCAAAACGGAACCGGACGAAACAACATTCAAAATCTGATCCTGGTGGACCGTTAGCCGCCCCCGGGACGGCCCGGCGCCCTCGGGCGCCGGGCCCGATTTTTCCTCCGCCATCCTGAAAAATATTCCCATTTTCTTCCAATCTTCTCCAGGATTACTTATTTTTTCCGCCCGCACAATAATTTTACAAAAAATTTTACAAAAAATTTCGAAAAATGTTGAAAGCCACAAGATAATGTGGTATTCTTAATTTTGATTGCCGGACACGCTCCTCCATGTAGGCGTGCTCCAGGCCAGGGAGAGAAAATTTCGAAGAGAAACGGAGAATTGCGATGAGTCGAAAATTAGGCCGCTTGACTGCCGCCCTCTTGTCGGTGGTCCTTTTATGCTGTATTCTGCCCATTCGGGAGCTGGCCGCAGAGACCTCGCTCCTCCCGGCTGCGGCGGCCCAGGTGTCGGTCCGCTTCCACGCCAACGGCGGCAGCAGCGAGGCCCCCGACCCCATGTCCGGGAGTCAGGGCCAGCAGTTCACCCTGCCCCAGACCAGAGTCCACGTCCCCTACGGACTGGCGGACCTGTATTTTGTGGGCTGGTCGGAGCGGAGCAGCGCCGCCGTCCCCGACTACCTCCCCGGGGATCAGATCTACCTCACCCGGGATATGGACCTCTACGCGGTCTTCTCCGAAACTCCTCCCGCCTTCGGCCCCGACCCCAGCCAGGAGCTTCCCTCCCAGCCGGAGCCCGGCCAGCCCAACGCCCCTTCCCGGCCCGCCTCCTTCACCATTAAAACGGGGGCCCACACCAAATACATGAGCGGCGCTGACGACGGCCTGTTCCACCCCTCCCAGGCGCTGACCCGGGCGGAGCTGGCCCAGATGCTCAGCAGCATTGTTGCCGACCGGCCCGGCACAGGCGCCAGCTTCTCCGACGTCCCCTCCGACGCCTGGTACGCCCCGGCGGTGGGGGCCATGGCCGGCCTGGGGATTCTCCCCGGCTACGGCGACGGCTCCTTCCGCCCCACCCAGGCGGTCACCCGGGCGGAGAGCGCCGCCGCCCTGGCCCAGCTCATCCCCTCCGGCGGACAGACCAGAACCTTCCGGGATGTGCCCTCCAGCCATCCCAATTACGCCGCCATCTCCGCCGTGGGGGGCTGCGGCCTCTTCAGCGGCGACCCGAACGGCAGCTTCAACCCCTCCGCCGGGTTCCAGCGGGCGGAGGCCGCAGTGGTCTTTAACAAGCTGCTGGGCCGGGTGCCCGATCCCACCGCCATCTATGGCAAAAATCTCCGCTATTTCCCGGACGTCCCCACCGGCCACTGGGCCTATGCCCAGGTGATGGAGGCCTCCACCACCCACGGCCACACCCCCACCGGCCTCGGGGAGCTGTGGCGGGACATACAGGTGGAGCCCGTCCCCCTGGCTGACGGCTTCTACCGGATGCTGGGCCGGCTCTACTGCGTCAGCGGCGGCCAGTTCCTCCGCTCCGCCGCCAAGGACTGCTTCTACTTCGACGCCGAGGGCCGCTACACCACCGGCGACGCCGACCTGGACATCAAGCTCAACGCCCTGGTGGAGCAGTACACCAACGACTCCATGACCCGGGACCAGAAGCTCCGGGCTCTGTACAACTACTGCCGGGACAACTTCTCCTACCTGAAGCGGCCCCTCCTGGCCACCGGCACCACCGGCTGGGAGCCGGAGTACGCCTCCACCTTCCTGGCAACAAAGAAGGGCAACTGCTTCAGCTTCTCCTCTCTGTTCTGCCTGCTGGCCCGGAACGTGGGGCAGCCCGCCTACACCGTAATCGGAGGGCTGGGCAAAAAGGTCTCCCCCCACGGCTGGGTGGAGATCAAGCTGGATGGCGTCAACTACATGTTCGACCCCCAGCTGGAGTGGCGCTATGTCCACGACTACGGCCGCAAGAGCCACAACCTTTTTAAGGTCCTGCCCAAAAACACCTCGCACCTTTACACAAAGCTGAGCGGAGGCACCCCCTAAGAGGAATACCGGGCAGATTCTGGAAATAGGAGTGACACGATGGTATTCAGTTCCCCCATCTTTCTGTTTGCCTTTCTGCCGGCGGTCTACCTGATCTATCAGCTGCTGCCCGGCATCCCCAGCCGCAACTGCTGGCTGGCCCTGGCCAGCCTGGTGTTCTACACCTTCGGCCAGCCCCGCTACGCCCCCCTGCTGCTGGCCAGCGTGCTGGTCAACTACCTCTTCGGGCTCTGGATCATGTCCGGCCGGGGCCGGAAGCCGGCCATGGCCGGGGCGGTTATATGCAACCTGCTGGCCCTGGGCGCCTTCAAGTATCTGGACTTTCTTCTGCGCACCGCCAACAGCATTGCCGGGACGGACCTGCCCCTGCCCGGCATTTTGCTGCCCATCGGCATCTCCTTCTACACCTTCCAGGGCCTGAGCTACGTCATCGACGTATACCGGGACCCCGCCTCCGGCTCCCGCAGCCTGGGCAAGCTCATCCTGTACATCTCCTTCTTCCCCCAGCTCATCGCCGGGCCCATTATCAAGTACCACGATGTCTCCCGGCAGATCGACCGGCGGGAGATCACCCCGGAGGGCACTCTCTTCGGCCTGCGCCGCTTCATCATGGGCATGGGCAAGAAGCTGCTGCTGGCCAACACGGCGGGCCGGGTGGCTGACGCTGTCTTCGCCCTCGCCGCCGGCCAGCTGGACGCCCGGCTGGCCTGGCTGGGGGCCGTGAGCTACACCCTCCAGATTTATTTCGACTTCAGCGGCTACAGTGACATGGCCATCGGCCTGGGAGCCATGTTCGGCTTCACCTTCCGGGAGAACTTCAACCTGCCCTACTCCTCCCGGTCCATCAAGGAGTTCTGGCGGCGGTGGCACATCTCCCTCAGCTCCTGGTTCCGGGACTACCTCTACATCCCCCTGGGGGGCAACCGGAGGGGAAAGGCCCGCACTGCGGTCAACAAGTTTGTGGTCTTCTTCACCACCGGGCTGTGGCACGGGGCCAACTGGACCTTTGTGCTGTGGGGGCTGTGGCACGGCCTGTTCTCCACCCTGGAGGACGCCAACCTCATCCCCAGGCGGCTGCGGGACAGCGTTCTGGGCCATATTTACACCATGCTGGTAGTGATTCTGGGCTTCACCCTCTTTCGGGCGGACAGCCTGGGGGCGGCCTGGGTGATGTTCCGGGCCATGTTTACCGGCTTTGCCCTCTCCCCCGCCAACACGCTGCTTCTGCGCTCTTTGCTGGACGCCCGAACCCTCTGTATTCTGGTCCTGTCCGTCCTGCTGGCCCTGGGCCTGCCCCAGCGGGCGGCCGGCCGGCTTCTCAGCGGGGACAGCGGCACCGTCCGGTGGGGCCGGGCCCTGGTCTACGCCGGGATCTTCGCCCTGTGCGTGCTGAACCTGTCCAAGGCCACCTTCAACCCCTTCATCTACTTCCAATTCTGACGGGCGGTGCGTACGATGGAACTGAAAACAAAAGCCCGGCTGGCCATGGGATCCTTCCTCGCCGCCTGCCTGATCCCCTCGGCGGGGATGCTGGTCCTCCCGGAGGGGACCGCCGCCGCCAACCAGCAGCTGGCCGCTCCCCCCTCCCTCACCCGGGAGGACGGCTCCTTCAACCCGGAGGTCTTCCAGGAGGTCACCGACTACATCGCCGACCACTTTGCCCTCCGGCAGGAGCTGATTACGGCGGACGCCGCCCTCAACGCCGCGGTCTTCCACATCTCCGCCGAGGAGAAGGTCACCCTGGGCCGGGAGGGCTGGCTGTTCTACGCCGAGACGGTGGACGACCACCTGCGCACCAGCCCTCTCACAGACCGGCAGCTGTGGGCCGGAGCCCACACCCTGGGTCTGATGAGGGAATATGTGGAGGCCCGGGGCGGGCGGCTGCTCTTCACCGTGGCCCCCAACAAGGCCACCATTTACCCCGAATACCTGCCCGACGTGGGCAAGCCCCTGGAGGGCGCGGGCAATCTGGACCGCCTGATTCCCCTGCTGGAGGGGGAGGGCATAGCCTATGCCGACCTGCGGGAACCCCTCCAGGGGGAAAACACCTTCCTCTACTACCGGCTGGACTCCCACTGGAACACCCTGGGCTCCGCCCTGGCCCAGCAGACCCTCCTGCAGGCCCTGGACAAGGAGTTTGACCCCTTCTGGCTCACCCCCGCCCAGGCGGCGGCAGGCAGCCACCGGGGCGACCTGTATGAGATGCTCTACCCCACCGGGACCGAGCTGGACTGGGATGCCCAATACGACCGGCCCTTCACATTTACTTACGTCCGCCAGCCCCGGGGGCCGGACGACCAGCGCATCGAGACGGAGAACCCCTCCAAGACGGGCTCTCTGCTCATGTACCGGGACTCCTTCGGCAACAGCCTCTACCCCTTTCTGGCGGAGGAATTCTCCCACGCCCTGTTCTCCCGGTCCATGCCCTGCCAGCTGAATCTGCTGGACCAGACCGGGGCGGACACGGTCATCTTTGAGCTGGTGGAGCGGAATCTGGACTATCTGGCCATCCACGCCCCTGTTTTCCCCGCCCCGGAGCGCCTGCTCACCGGCACGCCGCCCACGGGAGAGGGCACGGGCCTGGCCCTTATCTCTGAGCGCCACCCCCTGGAGGGCTACCTCCGCCTGGAGGGCGCGGTGCATGAGGCGGACCGGGACTCCCCCATCTACATCCGGCTGGGAAAAGCCCTCTACGAGGCCACCCCCGCCGGCGAGGACTGGGATGGGGGCTCCCCCTTCACCCTCTACGTCCCCCGGGAAGCTTCCCTGAAGGACGGCTCCCTGCTCTGTATCCAGCAGGGCGAGCTGCGGGCCCTGCCCCTGGAAATTCTCTCAAGTGGAAGGAACGATTGAAAATGAAGAAAACTGCTGTCCTGTCCTGGCTGCTGCTGGGCTCCATGATCCTGTCCGCCTGCGGCGGCGCCTCCGCGCCGGCGGAGTCCAGCGCCTCCACCCCTCCCGCTCAGAGCCTGACCCAGGAACCGGCTCAGAGCGCCATGGCCCCCGTCGTCACGGCTCCGGATGTCTCCGCGCCCGACACCTCCGCGCCGGATGTCTCTGTTCCGGACGCCTCCTCTCCCGATGCCGGCCAGTCCGGCGGCGGCACCTCCGCTCCGGAAAAGAGCGCCCCTGAGGCCCCTCCGGCGTCGGTAAAGCCCGCCAATCCGCCCAAGCCTCAGGTCACCAAGCCCGAACCCAAGCCTGACCCGGCCCCCGACCAGTCCCAGCCCGCCACAGAGCCCGATCTCGCGCCCCAGCCCGACGCCAAGCCCGCCCCCACCAAGGAGGCCGCCTCCGCCTACATCGGCAAGAGCGTGTCCAGCCTCATCGCCGCCATCGGCCAGCCCGGCGGCAGTGACTACGCCCCCAGCTGTCTGGGCGACGGGGAGGACGGCGAGCTGTTTTACGACGGCTTTACCGTCTACACCTACCGTGAGAACGGAAAAGAGACCGTTCAGGCCGTGGAGTAAAAGGAGATATCCATGCAGAAGAAACTGTCCATGCTGCTGTCGGTCCTGCTGCTTCTCGGCGGGCTGACAGCCTGCCACGGTCCGGCAGAGGGCCCTGAGCCCCCTCCGAAGCCGGTCTCCTCCGCCGGCCTGTCCCTGTCCCCGGACCTCAGCGGAGCGCCTGACGCCAGCACCCAGCCCATTCCCCAGCCCGAGCCCGCCGTCCAGTACGACCCCGGGTACACGCTGGATATCAAATACCCCAAGGTCCCCAAGGGCGAGCTGGAGCTGCCCGTCTGGGGGGCCACGGGCTACGCCTCGGTGGAGCTGCCCGTCTGGGAGGAGATTCCCGAGCCGGAGCCCGAACCCGAGCCCGGGACGGAGAACCCCACGCAGCCCGCCGACCCTCAACCCGGGACGGAGGACCCCGCGCAGCCCGC
>CATNCS010000033.1 GCA_950097245.1 uncultured Oscillospiraceae bacterium
ATGTTATAGCCGGACACGGACATATCCTCGACGGTGTATTCCCCCGCCGGGAGGTCCGTAAATTCATATTTGCTGCCGGGGGCCAGGGTTACCGTTGTCCAAAGCGGATTGCTCCACTTTATAGATTTACCTTCAGGTGCTTCTTTGGATATACAAGTACCTTCAGGCACAGAAGTCTCCCAGCCAGGAGGCTGCACGTTCGGGTCTGCCGTCCACTTTCTGGTGATCTTGAAGGTGGAGGTGGTGGTGACTGCTGCCTCTTCAAAACTGTTTCCAACCGGGACAAGCTTTGTTGCGGGCCGGGAGAGGACGAGCTTGCCGTTGTTGTGCAGCTCCCGCACCTGGGGGCTCTCGTTGAACAGGGTGACCGTCTCCGCCCGGGAGTCGCCCATATTGTACTCCTTGCCGTCCACCTTGAGCGTTATGTTATTGGTGATCTCGGTCACCGACACGTTGAAGGGGGCGCCGAAGGGGATTGTGTATTCCCAGCTGCCATTATGGGGAAGGGTGACCGTTTCGTTCACCGGTACTGTGATTGTGTTTCCTTCCGCATCATATCCTTCCCGCTTGGTCCCCTCGACCTTGAAGGTGTAGGTCTTCCCCTGCGCCGCTGCCAAAACGGCCGAATCGATGCCTTCGGCAAATTTTTTCTGGATCTTCAGGCTGTAGCTGCCGTCCGCATCCCGGCCGTTGGCCGCCATGACCGCCGTGGCCAGTGCCAGCACCACCATCAGGAACATAATACCGGTGCCGAAGATCCGTTTTCTATTTTTGGGGGTCTCCCGGACCTTCATGATACGTTTCCCCCCTCTGGAAGATTTCCAGGCTCTCATGTACCATTCTCCCTTCTGAAAAGCTTTGTGCTGTCTCCTCCGGAGACAGCGTACTGGGGCTTGCCCCAGTACGATCTATTATCAAACGCGTTCCCGCGTGAATTTTCAGCCTCTGCTCAGGCGGCTGTTCACCTCCGCGGCGATCTCCTCCATCCGGCCTGTCAGATAGGGCCCCGGACATTCGGTGTCGGAGGAGAACATACTGTGGAGGGTAAGATTCCCGGTCTCATCCCCGGTGTAGCGCAGCGCCTCGATTCCGTTGCGCCGGCAGACGTCCTCGCACAGGTCGAGCAGCGTCTCATAGGCCGCGTCGCTCACGTGCCACTCCCCGCCGATCTCATCGTTGGCCACCTCGATGGTCACCGCCAGGCTGTCGTTTGCCGGATTGCTGGAGGTCCAGGCCCGGTTGCACTCCTCCACATACAGCCCCACCCGGCCCGCGCCGTCGATGGCGTAGTTGGCGGAGGCCCGCCGGTCCCGCTGGGCGAAGGAGGCCCCCAGGTCCTCCAGAGTCAGGTCGCCGGCCATGTGGTGGATTGTCACCTTTTGGATTGTGTCCTCCCTGGGGAAGTCCGCGTTGGGCGAGAGGTAGACATATCCGGTCAGCGGACTGTTCCGCTCCACAATCCCGGCCCGTTCCTCCTCCGTCAGCGTCCGGCCCACCGTGTCCGGCATCTGGGCCCGGGCGGTGAGGCACAGTGTCAGCACCGCCGCCGCCGCCGCGCAGAACCCGGCCAGCAGCAGCCATACGCCGCAAAACTCCTTCATCCCCTCGCCTCCTAAGACGTCATTGCGGTAAAGCAAAGCCCCCAGGCGAACAGCCCGGCCAAAAGGGCAAAGAGGAGCTTGACCCATCCGCCGCTCAGCCTGCGGCTCCCCGCCCGAAAGCCCCCCGCGGCCGCCATGACCAGCGCGGTGATGCCCAGATAGAAAAAGCTGGTGTCCATCAGATTGTGAACCAGGAAGACGGCGGCCAGAGCCCGCTCCGCCGGGGAGGACCGCCTCCCCAGAAGCCGGAGGAGGACCACGGCCAGTGCAGCCATGGCAATCCAGCCCATCTCCACCCCGACGTGGAGCACAACATTATGGATGTGCCAGGTGTTGAAGTACTTGCCGCCGTCATTCAGGTCCAGAAACCGCCACCGGAAGGGCCCCACCCCCAGCAGGGGATTTGCCGTGAGGTAGCCCAGGCCGCTGGCCATCATCTCCAGCCGCTCCGCGAAGGTGGCCACGGCGCTGGGCCGTATCACCACCGCCGCCGCCGCCACCAGCGTCCCCAGTCCGGCCATCAGCGCCGCCATTTTTGGCTTGGCCTCTAAAAACCGCTCAAAGCTCCTCCAGAGCGCCATCAGCGCGGCCCCATAGAGTACCAGGGGCAGGCAGCTCCAGGGGACGTCCGTCCGGGCGCCCGCCAGATAGATGAGAAGGCCTGTCCCCATTCCCAGGCTGGCCTTGGCCAGGAGCCGGCAGCCATACTGAACGGTAGCCCCCAGGCTTTGCGTCCCCCTCTTTTCCGCCAGCAGCACCAGAATCCCGGCCGCCATAGCCACAAAGCTGCCCATGGACAGGGTCATGGCCGCCCCCATCAGCAGCAGCGGCTCCAGCGGGGAGAGCGCCCCGTCCTCCTCCGTGCAGCACATCACAAGAAACCAGCCCAGCACCAGAAAAATCCCCATGGCGTTCGGGTTGCCCAAAAATCCGCTCATCCGCCCCACCCGGCCCTGGGTTACGGCCAGGAATACGAACCGGCCGATTCCGGCCGCCCCGGCCGCCCCGGTCCAGAGGGCGCAGGCCCGCTTCAGCGTATGCCGCTCGCCGTCCTCCAGACAGGCCGCCAGCAGATAGATCACCGGAAAAATCCCGTGGGTTACGCCGTAGCCGCTCACAATTTCCCCATAGGCGGCGCAGGTGGAGGCCAGACAGGCCAGGTCGTAGATCAGAAGGGGCAGCAGAATCCACAGATCCACCCGGGCGGTCTGCTGCGTCAGCCCCGCCATGCACAGCAGCAGGCCCAGCAGGCACACCACGACCGTATTGCCCACCCCGACCATCGACAGAACAAACAGGGCCAGAACAATGCAGACGGCGGTATAGTGGTCGATCAGGCGGTCCAGTCCCTGTTCGACACTGTGGAGCATATTGCATCCCTCTCTCGTCGGGCCCGGGGGGCGCAAATCCTTGCGGGATAGGTGGTTCCCTCCTCCGGGCTGTGTAATTTGATTATATTCGCTTTCCAAAATTCTGTCAAGGAAGTCTCTGACAAAACAGGTCTGTTTGTGCGGCGCGGGACAAGGGAGCTGCGGCGCCGGTTCCTCTCTTTTGCGCGGCGGTCCGGGGTGTTGCGTCAAAACGCCGAAATTTATTTTTTATTCGCGGACAGATTGACAAATCAGACAAAGGTGTTATAATGTACTAAAAAGGTACTGTATAAGGGGGAGGGGTTCCTTTGCTGATGACCCGTGAGATGGAGTACGCGCTGCGGATCCTGCGCGCACTGTGCCGGGGGGAGCAGCTGTCCGCCTCCACAATTGCCCAGAGGGAGCACATGTCCAAGGCGGTCACGCTGAAGATTTTAAAGCACCTCCACGCCGCCGGCCTGGTGTCCAGCCGCCGGGGGCCCGGCGGGGGCTATCTTCTGGAGCGTCCCTGCGAGACGCTGTATCTTTGGGACCTGTTCCGCGCGCTGGAGGGGGAGATTTTCATCAACCGCTGTCAGCAGCCGGACTACCGATGCGAAAACCGCACCCGGGAGGAGTGCGGACTGTGCCAAGAGCTGAGCCGCATCCAGGGCGTGCTGGACGGAGAGCTCCGCAAAACACCGTTGAGCGCAATTTTCCAGGAAATATAGGAAATTCACCAATAAAGGAGGAACTATCTGTATGCTGTATCAAACCACACAGGAGCATGAGGCGCTCCGGGCCAAGGTAAGGGAGTTCGCCGAGGCGGAGATCAAGCCCATCGCCTTCATGCTGGACAAAAACAACCAGTTCCCCACCGAGGCGGTGGCGAAGATGGGGGAGCTGGGCCTGATGGGCCTGCCCTACGAGAAGGAGTACGGCGGCGCGGGGGCCGACGCCCTGAGCTACGCCATCGCCGTGGAGGAGCTGGCCCGGGTGGACGGCGGCGCGGGGGTGATTCTGTCCGCCCATACCTCTCTGGGCACCTACCCCATCTACGCCTTCGGCAATGAGGAGCAGAAGAAGAAGTACCTGCCCGACCTGTGCTCCGGCAAAAAGCTGGGGGCCTTCGGCCTCACCGAGCCCAACGCCGGCTCCGACGCCGGCGGCACCGAGACCACCGCCGAGGACATGGGGGACCACTACCTCCTCAACGGCGAGAAAATCTTCATCACCAACGGCGGCGAGGCCAGCACCTATGTGGTGTTCGCCGTCACCACCCCCGGCATCGGAACGAGGGGCATCTCCGCCTTTATCGTGGAGAAGGGCTGGGAGGGCTTCACCTTCGAGGAGCACTACGACAAGATGGGCATCCGCTCCTCCGCCACCTGCCAGCTGAACTTCAACAACGTGAAAATCCCCAAGGAAAACCTGCTGGGCAAGGAGGGCCAGGGCTTCAAGATCGCCATGGCCACCCTGGACGGCGGCCGCATCGGCATCGCCGCCCAGGCGCTGGGCATCGCCCAGGGGGCCTACGAGGCCGCCGTGGAGTACTCCAAGGAGCGGGTCCAGTTCGGCAAGCCCATCTGCCAGCAGCAGAACATCGCCTTCAAGATTGCTGACATGGCCACCAAGCTGCGCTGTGCCCGGTTCCTGGTCTACTCCGCCGCCGAGCTGAAGCAGGCCCACGTCCCCTACGGCATGGAGTCCGCCATGGCCAAGCAGTACGCCTCCGACATCGCCCTGGAGGTCACCAACGACGCCCTCCAGATTTTCGGCGGCTCCGGCTACCTGAAGGGCATGGAGGTGGAGCGGTTCTACCGGGACGCCAAGATCACCACCATCTACGAGGGCACCAACGAAATTCAGCGGGTGGTGATTGCCTCCCACATCCTGGGCAAGGCGGCCAAGGAGGCCCCCTCCGCCGCCGCGGCCGGCCCCCGGGGCCCCGAGACCGGCGCCCGGAAGCGGCTCATCCTCAAGGACGGCACCGCCCAGGAGAAGGTGGAGACCCTGGTGGCCAACCTGAAAAAGGACGGCCACGACTTCACCGTGGGCATCCCCATGGACACCCCCATCACCCAGGCCGAGCGGGTGGTCTCCGCCGGACAGGGCATCGGGGAGAAGAAAAACATGAAGCTCATCGAGGACCTGGCAAAGGCCGCCGGGGCCGCTGTGGGCTCCAGCCGCCCCGTGGCCGAGACGCTGAAATATCTGCCCATCAACCGCTATGTGGGCATGTCCGGCCAGAAATTTAAAGGAAATCTGTACATCGCCTGCGGTATCTCCGGGGCCATCCAGCACTTGAAGGGTATCAAGGACGCCTCCTGCATCGTCGCCATCAACAAAAACCCCAACGCCAAGATTTTCAAGAACTGCGACTACGGCATCGTGGGCGATGTGATGGAGATTCTGCCCCTGCTCACCGCCGCCCTGGACACCGGGGAGAAGCTCCCCGCCCCGCCCATGACCAAGATGAAGCGCATGGCCCCCAAGAAGGTCTACCAGCCCAGGAAGCTGTACGTCTGTAACGGCTGCGGCCACGAGTACGACCCCATGCAGGGCGACCCGGAGAACGAGGTCAAGCCCGGCACCGCCTTCAAGGACCTGCCCGAGGGCTGGACCTGCCCCCACTGCGGCGAGCCGGTGGAAAGCTTTATCGAAATTGAAGCGTAATGCTCTTGTAGGGGCGGCCTATGGCCGCCCGCTGGAAGGAGCTGTTTATATCGGGCGGCCGCAGGCCGCCCCTACAAAGAACGATTAAGGAGGCAATCCTATGTATAATTACCGAATGGTCACCGACGACCTGTACTGGGTAGGCGCGGACGAGCACCGGCTGGCCCTGTTTGAGAACATCCACCCCCTGTACCACGGCGTATCCTACAACGCCTACGTCCTGCTGGACGAGAAGACCGTCCTTTTCGACACCGCCGACTGGGCGGTGGGCCGGCAGTTTATCGCCAACGTAAAGGCCGTCCTCAACGGCCGGCCCCTGGACTACCTGGTCATCAACCACGTGGAGCCCGACCACGCCGCCTCCATTGAGGAAATTCTCCTGCGCTGGCCCAAGGTGAAGATCATCACCACACCCAAGGCGGTGACGCTGCTCAATCAGTTCGGCTTCGGCCTGGACCCCAGCGCCATTGAGGAGGTGGCTGAGGGGGACACCAAGTGCTTCGGCAAGCACACGGTTGCCTTTGTCTACGCCCCCATGGTCCACTGGCCCGAGGCCATGGTCACCTTCGACACCACCAACGGCGTCCTCTTCTCCGCCGACGCCTTCGGCTCCTTCCGCTCTCTGGACGGCAAGCTCTTCGCCGACGAGTTCGACTTCGACCGGGAGTGGATTGACGACGCCCGCCGGTACTACACCAACATCGTGGGCAAATACGGCCCCCAGGTGGTGGCCCTGCTGAACAAGGCGGCCAACATTGTGGGCCTGGAGAACATCAAGTACCTGTGCCCCCTCCACGGTCCGGTGTGGCGCAAGGACCTGGGCTACATCATCGACAAGTACACCCACTGGGCCACCTACGAGCCGGAGGAGAAGGGGGTCATGATCGTCTACGCCTCCATGTACGGCAACACCGAGGCGGCCGCCGAGGTGCTGGCCGCCAAGCTCACCGCCCGGGGGGTCACCAACACCCGGCTGTACGACGTGTCCTCCACCCACGTCAGCTACCTGATCTCCGACCTGTTCAAATACAGCCACCTGGTGCTGGCCTCCGTCACCTACAACTTAGGGATATTCCCGCCCATGCACAACTTCCTCATGGACATGAAGGCCCTGAACCTGCAAAAGCGCACGGTGGCCATCATGGGCAGCGGCTCCTGGGCCCCCCGCTCCGGCGCGCTGATGAAGGAGGAGATCGAGTCCCTGAAGAACATGACCGTCCTGGACGAGGAGATGACCGTCACCTCCTCCCTGAAGGCGGACAACGAGTCTGAGATCGACGCCCTGGCCGACGCCATTGCCAATTCTGTGCTGAAGGCCTAAATAGACGGAACACATAAAAAACAGGAGCGGTGTCATACCGCTCCTGTTTTTATCTGCTATGCCCAGGGCAGCCAGCTCTGTCCCTCCCGGGCATCCCTCATATCCAGCGCCCCGTCCAGCATCTCGGCGGCGTCCGCCATGGTGAGGGTGTCGGCCAGCTGGACGGCGCCGGCGGTCTCCGCCCGAAGAATTCCGGAGGCGGACAGGTTGGCCGCCGCCTGAGCGGCCCAGTGCCCGCTGTCAGGGGAGAACACCGCCACCGGCACATCGGTAATCTCCAGCAGATTGTCCAGCATGACGGCGGCCTCCGCCCGGGAAATGGTGTCGCCGGCGCCGAAGACAGGGGCGCCGCTCTGGTCCCGGGAGCCCTGGACCACCCCGGCCTTCAGGGCGGCGGAGACAGCCCCCTTGGCCCAGGTGGGGATGGCGTCGTCATCGGAGAAGCCGGTGAGGGTGACCCCCTCCAGGTCCTCCAGCCCGGCCACCGACATGGCCATGGTGAGGAACTGGGCCCGGGTGACGGTCTGGTCCGGGTCGAAGAAGTACCGGCCATTCACGTACCGGCCGGTGTAGATTCCCTCCTCCGCCAGGCGGATGGCCGCCTTTTGAACGGGGTGGTTCTCCAGGTCGGAGTAGGTCACCCTGGTGTCGGGCTTGTCGATACGGAGGGACACCTTGGCCTCGGGGGAGGTGTTGCCCGCCGGATCAATGGCGACATAGGTGAAGGAGTCGGAGCCCGTCTTGTTCTCATAGGGGGTGTAGACAAACTGGCTGGAGCCGTCCTCCGCCAGGGTGACCGCCCCCCGGGCGGGGGTGGAGGTGAGCTGGAAGGTGAGGGCGTCACCCTCGCTGTCCACTGCGTCGAAATATCCGGTAACGGCCACATTTTTGTAGGTGGTCAGCTCCATATTCCGGGCCACGGGGGGATTGTTCTCCTGGGTCAGGAGATAGATGGTAGCGGTGGCCTGGGGCGCCTCCTGAGCGGAGGCGAAGGAGGGGGTGAATACCATGGTGACCGTGGTGACGGTGGGGCGCTGTGCGCTTTGGAACCGCAGCCCGGAGAGGGCGGCGGCCTCCACAAAGGAGCCCGTCTCCACGGGCTGCCCGCCGATGCACAGGGAGCCGGCCCCGGGGTCGGGCAGGGCGTCGATGGTGATGCCGTTTAAGGTGGCCTTGCTGTCGGCCTTGACCACAAAGTCCTGCCGGTCGAAGGCGATGATAGAGCCGATCAGGCCGTTTTTAGAGAAGTCCGCCACATAGGGGGCCTCCGTTTTTTTGCTCCAGAAGAAGGCGGAGGCGGGGAGGGACAGAGAGAAAGCCAGGGCCAGCGCCAAAACAGGCACGGCGGCCAGGCGGAGGGAAGGTCTGCGTTTCATGGGGATACCTCCTTGTAAAATGGATGTATCCCTATTGTTTTGCCCTTTCAGGGAAATTATGCGAAGAAAACAATGGAAAACATGGGGGCGGCTTGCGGCCATCCCTACGGAGCGTATGTATCTCCGTCGGTCAGAGACATAACAGATACCTCAAAGGCGGTGCGCTCCTCTGTCCGGCCGTCCACCTCCTTGGTGTACACCCGGCTCTGGAGCCGGCCCTCCAGGGCCAGGCGGTCGCCCACCTCCATGGCCCCGCAGCGGTAGGCCAGGCTGCCCCAGGCGATGCAGGGCAGGTAGTCCGCCCGGCCGTAGCGGCGGTTGGCGGCCAGAATCATGTCGCAGATGGTGCGGCCCAGGGGGGTGGTGCGGAGGACGGGCGGCTTGCACAGGGTTCCGGACAGCTCCAGGCGGTTCTCGTCCTCCCCCTCCTCCTGAGACAGCTCCCGGGCGAAGACACTGACCACCAGCTTGCTGCCCACCCCGCTGCGGTTATTGAAGGTGCGCACCTCTCCCAGAACGGTGAGGGGGCTGCCCGCCGCCAGGGGGAGCAGGGCGTCCAGCTGCTCCCGGGCGGCCACCACATGAAGCCTGTCCTCCGCCCCCGACAGCCGGCACACCGCCAGAGGGAGCATCAGATACTCCACGCCGTGGTTCACATGGGAGAGGGTGGGGGAGGCGGCCAGCCGTCCCCGGAGAAAAATCCTGTTGTTGTTTGTCTGCATGGAAGCAACACTCCTGTAATTAAATGTTGGTTGCTTCCATCCTATGCGGCGGCAGGGAGGGGTATGTCCATAAAAAAGGAAAACCCCTCCCCGGCCGGGGAAGGGCTAAAAGCTGTCTAAAACTGCCCGGACCTGTTCGCCGGGCAGCCGGCCCACAGGGACCAGGGGCGCGGGCGCCGGGGTGTAGGGGGCGATGGCCTTCTCGAACCAGAGCAGGTCGATCCACCGGCCGTTTTTGTAGCCCGCCTTCTGCTGCACCCCCATAAGGCGGAAGCCCATGGCGGTGTGCAGTCCCTCGCTGGCGGGGTTGGGGCTGGACACCAGACCGTAGACCGTCCGCACCCCCTGGAGGCGCAGCAGCTCCATCAGCACCCGGTACAGCCGCGTGCCGGCGCCCCTGCCCGCGGCGTCGGGGTGGAGGTAAATGGATAGCTCCGCCCCCCAGCCGTAGGCCGCCCGCTCCGCGATGGGGTGGGCGTAGGCGTAGCCCAGGACCCGTCCATCCTGTTCCAGGACCAGATAGGGGTAAACCTGAGAGACAGCGTCCACCCGCCGGGCAAACTCCTCCCCGCCGGGCAGCACATACTCAAAGGTGACAATGGTTGAAATATAGTGCCGGTAGATGTCCAGCAGGGCGGGGACGTCCGCTTTTGAGACAAACCGGATCATTGCGCCTGCTTCAGCTCGTGGATGTCCTGATTGATGCGCCGGATGGAGGCCTTCAGCGCCCAGACATCGTCTTCGATTCGCTCGATTCTGGATTCAGGCATCATTTTTTCCCGGATGATGGATATATCCTCTGACAGCAGGCTGAACATGGGCTTGACCTCGGCGTCCAGCAGCACCTGCATGCGGTGGGTGGCCTCAGTTAAGATTTCTTCCTTTTGCTGTGCCAGCTTCTGTTCTATGCGCTGATCTACTTCATCCAGAATTTCTTGCTTTTGCCGTTCCAGTTTTTGGTCCATCAGTTGACCGATTGCCAATAAATCTTTTTCATCCAGCATTGGGCAGCCCTCCCTTTCACCCTATTATACCGCGGCAGACGAGGGCTTGTCAATTGCCATCTGCGCCGCGGGCAGGACGGCGGTGATCCGGGTGCCCACGTCGGGGCGGGACACCACCTCGAACCAGCCGTCGTGGCGCTCCACGATCCACCTGGCGATGGACAGCCCCAGTCCGGTGCCGCCGGTCTTCCGGTCCCGGGACAGGTCGGTGCGGTAGAAGCGGTCGAAGATGTGGGGGATGCCGTCGGGGGGGATACCCATCCCCTCGTCCTGGACGGTGAGACGGACGCGGCCCTGGGCCGCCGTTACCCGGAGGTAGATTCTCCCCTCGGGGGGGCTGTATTTCAGGCTGTTGTCCATGAGGATGCGCAGCAGCTGCTTCATCAGCCCGGGGTCAGCATATATGCTGACGGGGTCCTCCCCCCAGCGGGGGAGGAAGGTGCGCTCCGGGTGGAGCATCTCCTCCTCCCGGAGCACCTCGCCGGCCAGGCCGGTGAGGTCGATATCCTCCATCTTCACCGGCTGGGAGTCGTTGTCCCCCCGGGCCAGGAAGAGCAGCTGCTCCACCAGCCGCTCCATGGAGGCGGCCTCCCCCCGGATGGCGTCGATGGACTCCTGGAGGGCCTCCGGGTCGCTCTTGCCCCACCGGTCCAGCAGGGCGGCGTAGCCCTGGATGACGGCGATGGGGGTGCGCAGCTCGTGGCTGGCGTCGGAGACAAAGCGCATCTGGGCGCTGTAGGCCTGGTTCACCCGGTCCATCATCTCATTGATGGACCGGGCCAGGGACCGCAGCTCCTTCTGGGTGGGGGGCAGGTCGATGCGGCTGTCCAGGTGGCCGGCGTCGATCTTGTCCAGCTCGACGGCCAGGCTCTCGATCTCCCGCCTGGACATATGGGTCATGGAGTTGAGGCGGGCGGCGGTAGCGGCCAGGTCCTGGATAGGCCGGAGCACCTTGCGGATGGACCGCTCGCTGCGGAACAGGTTTGTCACCAGAGACAGTCCCTGGCAGACCAGAATCACCACCCCCGCCCAGTACAGGCCGGTAAAGATGCCGGAGGTGTCCACCGTGATGGCGTAGGGCCGGCCGCCGTTGGGCAGCTCGACGGTGTAATATTCGCTGAGGTTCCAGCTGCGACATCCCCCCTGGGTCTCCTGGCGTTTGGGTCCCAGCAGGATGGAGCCGACGGTAGTATCACCATCGGGCTCCCGGTCCAGGGGGGTGATGGTGTAGTCGCTGGCCTCCATCCAGGCCAGGGCGTCCTGGGAGGGCACCCCCCGTTCGCTGACCAGGGCGGCCACGTCGGCGCACCGGTTCTCGGCGTACAGAAAGATACCTCCGCAGGCCAGCACCAGCAGCAGCAGGTCCATCACCAGGAAGATGCCCAGCTGCCGCAGAAAGAACCCGATGTTCAGCCGCAGGGCCAGGGAGGAGTCCCGGGCGGCGGCGATGGGGTCCGCCGGGGGCGGGGTCTGAAATTTGTGGTGCTTGCGGGCCATAGGGGGTCACCTCCTCCAAAAGGCTTCCCCTTTAGGGGAAGCTGTCGAGCGAAGCGAGACTGATGAGGTATTTTGCGAAGCAAAATGTACGAAGTCAATCAAGCCTGCGGAGGCCATGTTCATTTCATACATTTCGCCTGCGGCGAAATAACCTCATCCGTCATTTGCCTCGCAAATGCCACCTTCCCCTAAAGGGGAAGGCTTATTGCTGTTCCCTCATCCACGCCCGAATCTCCCCCAGATTCTCAAAGGCCACAAAGCTGCCGCCGTGGAGGAGAAAATCCAGATATCTGTCCTCCTCGGGGGAGCGGCTGCTGCCCTTGGCCCGCAGGGTCTCCCGGGTGGACCTGGTGACCATGTTCACCATCCTCCGTTTCAGCCAGCCCACCTTTTTCGGGGCCCAGCCGCCCTGGAGGTAAAAGAGGGGGACGCCCTCCGGGATGTAGTTGGCCCGGGTGATGGAGTCCATGGTATGTTGGGAGGCGGGGGACATGCCCACGCCGCACACCCCCTTGAGGTTGAATTTTTTCACCGCCTGATCGATGCCGGCGATGTGGCCCGCCATCAGGGGGCCCATGTAGAGGACCTCCTCACCGGCGGGGACCCTGTCCCCGGCCTCGGCTATAGTGAAGGCCTTCATTTTTTCCGCCTTGCCCAGCATCTCGGCGTACTGCCGGGTAAAGCCGGTGTTGGAGCGGTAGACGATGACCATAATTATTCCTCCTTGATGACATATCCCACGCCCCGGACGGTATGGATCAGCTTGAGTCCGAAGGCGTCGTCCAGCTTGGAGCGCAGGAAGCGGATGTACACGTCCACCGAGTTGGTCTCGCCCACAAAGTCGAAGCCCCACACCGCGTCCAGCAGAGCCTCCCGGGTGAGCACACGGCCCTTGTTCTCCAGCAGGTGGCGGAGCAGGTCGAACTCCTTTTTGGTCAGCTCCACGTTCTGTCCCCGGACGGTGACCTGGTGCTTCTCCACATCCAGCACCAGCGGTCCCGCCGCCAGGGGGACGTTCTGGGCGGCCTGACCGCCCTTACCCCGCAGGGCGGCCCGGATGCGGGCCAGCAGCTCCTCAATGGCGAAGGGCTTGGTGATGTAGTCGTCGGCCCCGGAGTCCAGGCCGGCCACCTTGTCCACCACGCTGTCCCGGGCGGTTAACATAATCACTGGGACCTGGCTCTCCCGCCGCAGGCGGCGGAGCACCTCCATCCCGGACAGCTGGGGCAGCATGATGTCCAGCAGCACCAGGTCGAACCCGCCGCCCAGGGCCAGCTCCAGCCCCCGGCGGCCATCCAGGGCCTTCTCCACCTGATAGCCCTCATATTTCAGCTCCATCTCCACCATGCGGGCCAGCTTTTCCTCGTCCTCCACCAAAAGGATGCGTTCTGACATATTGGTTCACCTCGTACGGTTGTGTAGGGGCGGATATCATCCGCCCCTATTTCTGGTCCTTCTCATCAGAGTGCCAGTCGTGTTTCAGCTCGTCCATGACTCTCTGCCCCAAATCGGCGGCGGTGTCGGCCACAGAGCTGATGACGCCGTTCAGGCTGTCGTTCTCCAGGTCGGGGCCGGAGAAGCGGTAACGGAAGCCCGCGAACAGGCCCAGCAGCAGCACCGGGATGGTCACCCAGGGCGCGCAGCCCAGCAGCAGGAGCAGAATCAGCACCGGCAGGGCGGTGACGGGCTGGTTGTGCCGCCAGATCTCCAGCTCGTTGTCAATAAGCCAGCGGCGCAGGGCGGTAAAGAACCGGCGGCCGCCCCTCTTGGGCCGGCTGGTTTTCTTCTCCTTTTTATCCCGGACGGGCAGCGGGGCGGGCAGAGGCTCCGCCGGGGGCGGGAGCGTCTCGCTTTTGGTGGAGTAGTAGGCCCCCTCGTCCCGGGGGATGGTTCCCTTCTCCTCCAGATAGATCAGCGCATCCAGCAGATTGCCGCCGCTGTACTCCAGGGCCTCCTTGGCCTGGGCGTAGGTGACGTTGGCTTTTTCCTTCAGGCGCTCCGCCATTTCCAGTGTAATCTCCATCATTGCGGCTCCTTTCTGTGGGCCATGCTTCTTATTACGCTGTTTAGTGTAACACCGCCTGGTTGAAGGACCGTTTAGTAAACATTAAGATTTCCTTAAAATTTTGATTGAAAGACATTATACACCGGTTTACAGATGGAATCAAGCGGGGAAGCGGCATGGGGGCCGCCCTGGAGCAGGCATGCGCCATATACAGACGCCCCCTGCTGCAGTACTTCTGACTTCCTGCATCAGGGGGCTTTTTTACCGGTTCAATTCACTGGCCGTCCGGGTCTTGCATCTCCGCCAGCAGCCGCTCCAGCTCCTCTCTGGAGAACTGATACACCGTGTCGCAGAACTGACAGGTCAGCTCCGCCTGTCCCTGCTCCGCGATGAGCTCGGTCAGGTCCTTCCGGCCCATGCTGATGAGGGCCCGGCTCACCCGCTCCCGGGAGCAGTAGCACCGGTACTCCACCGGGTGCTTCTCCAGAATTTCCAGGTCGAAGTCCTTCAGCACCGCCCGCAGCAGGCCCTCTCCGTCCAGCCCGCCGGCCAGGGCGGAGCTGACGGAGCCCATGGCGTGGACGCCCGCCTCGATTTTCTCGATCATATCCTCGCCGGCCCCGGGGAGCAGCTGGATGATGTAGCCCCCGGCGGCGGTGACGGACTGGTCCAGCCCCACCAGCACCCCCAGGGCGCAGGCGGTGGGGATCTGCTCGCTCTCCACAAAGTACATGGCCAAATCGTCGGCGATCTCCCCGGAGAACAGGCCGATGGACCCCACATAGGGCTCCTTCAAACCGATGTCCTTGATGACGGTGAGGGTGCCGTCGGTTCCCACGGCCCCGCCCACGTCCAGCTTGCCGGGGCGCTGCTCCATCAGCTCCACCTGGGGGTTCTGGACGTACCCCCGCACGTTGCCCTCATGGTCGGAGACGGCCAGGATGGTGCCCAGGGGCCCGCCCCCCTTGATCTGGAGGGTGAGGGCCCCCTTCTCCTCCTTGAGCATATCCCCCATCAGGGAGGCCCCCATGAGGGTGCGGCCCAGGGCGGCGGTGGCGGTGGGGAGGAGCCTGTGGATGTTCCGGGCCCGCTCCACAATATCCCGGCCGGTGATGGCGGCGGCTTTGACCAGGCCGTCGCCGGTGATTGCTCTGACAATTTCGTTGGTCATAGATTATGCGTCCTTTCTCGCGGCAAAAAAGATGCGCTGCTCCCCCGTCCCGGGGGGACGCATTTTCAGCTCACCGTAAGTCCTCACGTCCCGGAAGCCGGCCTTCTCCAGCATAGCGGTCAGCTCGGGGATGGAGTAGGCCCGCTCCCGGTGGAGCTCCTCCCCCCGGTCCCACTGGCCGGTGGACCCGTCCAGCCGGAAGATATCCATAAAATAGGAGCAGATGCGGCTCCTCCTTGAGAACTCCGCCCGCCACACGCAGTAGGCGTCCTCTGTCTCGTCCAGGAAGACCTGGCCGTCCAGCCCCTCCAGCCTGGCCGGGGCGATGACGTCGAAGAGGAACAGCCCTCCGGGCATCAGGAACAGGTGGACCCGCCCGAAGGCCTTTTGCAGCTTTTTGGGGTCGGTGACGTAGTTGACGCTGTCCAGACAGCAGACGCAGGCGTCGATGGTGCCGTACAGGTCCAGCCTCTCCATGCTCTGGCACAGGAAGATGGGCTCCACGGGGGCGATTCCCCGGTTTTTCTCCGCCGCCTGGGCCAGCATCTCCGGGGACCGGTCCACCCCGATCATCTCATACCCCCGCAGGGCCAGCTCCCGGGTGAGGGAGCCGGTGCCGCAGGCCAGGTCCAGCACAGTATTTCCGGGCAGGGGGCGCTTCCGGAAGTGCTTTTCAATGTAGCCGGCCCAGGCGGCGTAGTCCACGTCGTAGGTGAAGCGGTCGTAGCAGCCGGCCAGAAAGCGGTAGCTGCTCATTGCTGCTCCGCCTTCAGCCGGGGCACGATGGCCTTGTAGCCCCCCGCCCCGTAGTGGAGGCACCGGTTCACCCGGCTGATGGTGGCGCTGGAGGCCCCGGTCTTCTCCAGAATCTCGCTGTAGATCAGTCCCTCATCCAGCAGCAGGGCCACGTCCATCCGCTGGGCCATGGCCTTCAGCTCGGAGACGGTACACAGGTCCTCTAAAAACGCGCGGCACTCCTCCTCGGTCTGAATACTGACGATGGCCCGGTAGAGGGCGTCGCTGCTCTGCTTGTCCAAAAATTTTGACATGTGACCTACCTTCCTCTCTGTATTTTCTCTATTTTAACACGCTGACTTAAAAAAGTAAACTGAAAAAAGCAAAGAAATACACAAATGATGGAGGCGGACATAGGATAGAAAAATGGAATGAGGAGGCGTAAGCTGTGGAGGAAGAAATCCGGGTTGTCTGGGAGGAGGAGCGGCGCACCCTGACGCTGACCGGGGAGCCTGTCCTGACATACGTCCTGAGCTGGCCCCGGCTGGAGGGGGCCGGCCTGGGGGGGCGGTGGATCAGCGGGTACTACGCCCGGCTGGCCAGGCGCTGGCGGCTGCGGTGGCAGCGGGAGGTCTACTGGCGGGCCTGCCTGGAGCTGGCCGCCAGCCGGGAGGCGGCCCGCCCCTTCACCCCCTGGACGGGGGAGCTGACGGGGGAGACGGCTCTGCTCCGGTCGGGGGTGCTCAGCCTGCGGTTCTTCGGAGCCGAGGTCCGGGGGGACGGCCGCCCCGCCCGGGTGCGGTGGGGGGATGTGTGGAGCCTCCGGGAGGGGACCCCCAAGCCCCTGCGGTCCCTGTTTGCCGGGGAGAAGGGGTGGAGGAGCCGCCTGTGGCGGGCTCTGGTCCGGCAGGGGGAGGAGCGCCGCCAGGCGGGGGACTGCTTCCTGGACGGGGACTGGTCCCAAAAGGCGAAAAAAGCCCGCCCGCTCCGGGGCTGGTGCCTGACGGAGGAGGGGGTGGAGGTGGCCCTGCCCCAGTGCGCCGCCTCCCCTGCGGCGGAGGGCTGCCCGGTGTTTACCCTGCCGCTGGAGGGGGAAAAGGCCGATGCTCCCCCGGGGAAGGGCATGAAAAACAGACGGGCGTTTTCGGTCCGCATTTTTAAAAATAAATTTGAATAATGTAGAAAAAAAGTCGAATATAGTAATAAAAAATGCCATAAAATCCGAAAAAATGACTTGCAAAATTTGCCGCAATGTGATAAATTATATGCGGCCGGTCGAAATGCACCGTGTATGCTCGAGTCGGGAACTTTTACCGGTCATCTACAGATTTTATGAAAGGAAGAATAAAACAATGGAGAGTACGAAACGGATCGTGGTGGCCGACACAGGGACAGAATTTCGGAAAAGTCTGGTCCGCGCACTGTCGGAGGAACCGGATTTTCAGGTTGTCGGCGAGACGGGAGACGGCGCTGAGCTGATGCGCATGGTGCAGAGGAACCAGCCTGACGCCGTGGTGATGGATATGGTCCTCACCGGCGGGATGGACGGCATGGATGTGCTGGACGCCCTGGCCCGGCTGACGGAGCGGCCCAGGGTGCTGATTTTGTCCAGCTACATCAAGGGCAGCGTGGTGGACGCGGCGGCGGCCAAGGGTGCGGACTTTTTCCTGTCCAAGCCCTGCCGGATCACCGCGGTGGGGGAGCGGCTGCGCCAGGTGATGACCTCCGGCGGCGAGGAGCCGGAGGAGGACCAGAGCGCCAACCTGGAGAGCCAGGTCACCGCCATCATCCACGAGGTGGGCGTCCCCGCCCACATCAAGGGCTACCAGTACCTGCGGGAGGCCATCATCATCGCGGTGAACGACATGGACGTCATCAACGCGGTGACCAAGGTGCTCTACCCCGAGGTGGCCAAGCGGTTCAACACCACACCCAGCCGGGTGGAGCGGGCCATCCGCCACGCCATCGAGGTGGCCTGGGACCGGGGCGACCTGGAGACCCTCCAGAAGTACTTCGGCTACACCGTCTCCAACGCCAAGGGCAAGCCCACCAACAGCGAGTTCATCGCCATGATCGCCGACCGGATCCGGCTTTCCCGGCGGAAGATCCTGTAAGGCTTGCGCCGGCCGCCGGAATTTGGTATAATCCCCATTATACCGCCGGAGGAGTGTCGGGCTCTGTCGAACCCTGCCGAAGGCCGGTAAAATCAGATAGAAAGGCGGCAGCACTATGACCATCGACTACAGCCCCCGGGGCACCTGCTCCCGGCGCTTTCAGATTGAGGTGGAGGAGGGCGTCATCCGGAGCGTCCGTGTGGAGGGCGGCTGCGACGGCAACCTGAAGGGGCTGTCCTCCCTGCTCAAGGGCATGAAGGTGGAGGACGCCATCGGGCGGATGGAGGGCATCCGCTGCGGCATGAAGCCCACCTCCTGCCCGGACCAGCTGGCCCAGGCCCTGAAAAAGGCGCTGTAACAAAATCCCCCGTCCCCGCCGCAGCGGAAAAGGCTCCTTTTGAAAGGAGCTGGCAGCCGCGAAGCGGCTGACTGAGGATTGTATTTCGCCGCAGGCGAAATATGCGGAGCAAAAAAGTGTATGGAAACCTTGTTTACTTCGTATGTTTCGCTTCGCGAAACGCAATCCCCGCCGCCCTGCGGGCGGAGCCCCTTTCAAAAGGGGCCTCACGAGGTTTTTTGACAGACAGAAGCGGCTCCCAAGCGGGAGCCGCTTTTTGTTACTTCTCAGGCACAATCTCAATCCAGTAGCCGTCGGGGTCGGAGATGAAGTAGATGCCCATAGCCGGGTTCTCAAAGCAGATACAGCCCATGGCCTTGTGCTTTTCGTGAAGGGCCTCGTACTCATCGGTGCGGAAGGCCAGGTGGAACTCGCACTCCCCCAGGTTATAGGGCTCGGTCCGGTCCCGGAGCCAGGTGAGCTCCAGCCGGAAGGGGGAGCCCCCCACGTCCCCCAGGAAGGCCAGCTTGAAGGAGCCGTCCTCCGCCTCCTTCTCCCGCACGGGGGACAGGTTCAGCGCCTCCCGGTAGAAGGCCAGCGACCGGTCCAGGTCCAGGACGTTGAAGTTAAAGTGGTCGAATCTTGTCATGGTATACACTCCTTAATGTGTTTTTTTGTCCACCCACTCGGGCTTGAACTTGGAGTAGATGATTTTCTGCTCGCTGTACAGCCCGTAGTAGCCGGACAGCATAAAGGACACCCCGCAGCACAGGGCGTAGAGGGGCAGGCCGTCGCCGCCGAAGAGCTCAAAGGCCAGCAGGGTGGAGGTGAGGGGGCAGTTGGTGGCCCCGCAGAAGACTCCCGCCATCCCCAGCGCCCCGGAGAAGCCGTGGGGCAGGCCCAGGATCGGCCCGATCCAGGTGCCGAAGGCGCAGCCGGTAAACAGCACCGGGACGATCTCCCCGCCCCGGAACCCCGCGCCCAGGGTGAGGGCGGTGAACAGGATTTTCAGCAGGAACGCCTCCGGGATGGTCTCCCCGGCCAGCAGGGCGCGGATCACCGGGTCGCCGGCGCCGTTGTAGGTCTGGTTGCCCACCAGCAGGGTGAGCCCCAGCACCAGCGCGCCCCCCGCCGCCGCCCGGAGCATGGGGTCGGGGAGGTACCTCTGGTAGAGACTGGGGGCGATATGCATGACCTCACAGAAGGCGATGGACAGCAGGGCGCACAGCACCCCCATCACCGCCGCCTGGAGAACGGGGAGGGCCTCCAGGGGCAGGGCGTCGCGGACGGGGTAGCCGTGGATGGCGTGGAGGTCGAAGCCGTGAGCGGTGAGGGCCGCCGCGTAGGAGGACAGCAGGCAGGGCACCAGGGCGGCGTAGTACATCCGGCCCACCGTGACCACCTCCATAGCGAAGAGGGCGGCGGTAATGGGGGTGCCGAACAGGGCGGAGAAGGCGGCGGCCATGCCGCACATGACGATAACCCGCTCGTCCTTCTCATCCAGCCCCAGCTTCCGGCCTATGTAGGCGGACAGCGACCCGCCCAGCTGGAGGGCGGCCCCCTCCCGGCCCGCCGAGCCCCCCGCCAGGTGGGTGCAGATGGTGGACAGAAAGATCAGGGGGGCGGTGCGCAGCTTCAGCCGCTCCGCGTCCCGCACCGCCACCAGCACCCGGTTGGTGCCCTGGTCCTTCTCCATGCCGCAGGCCCGGTACAGCAGAATGATGGCCGGCCCGGCCAGGGGCAGCAGCCAGATGACCTGGGGGTGTTCCCCCCGCAGCTCGGTGGCCATGTCGATGCCGATGTGGAAGGCCACCGCCACCAGCCCCACAATCACCCCCACCAGGCAGGAGTACAGCAGCCACTTGACAAAGGCCAGGCCCGCACTCAGGCTGGCCCTTGCCCGATCCGATAACGGAAACACAGATTTTCCTCCTCTCTCCCGGGGCCCGCCAGCCCCCCATCGGGTTATGGAAATTATAGCATACATTTGCGAATTTTGCACAGAAAATCTCTTTCTCCTCTGAAAACTGCCTCAGCCCCTTGCAATGACCGGCTTTTTATGCTATGATGCCGGCGTATTAACGATTTTCTGTCCATTTAAAGGAGGTCATTTCCGTGGAGGACGGCCATTTATGGCTGGCACTTTTTACAATCAGCCTTTGCGTCAATATCGTTCAGCTGCTCTGGCGGCCCATTCTGAACCTGCTGCACCGGAAGGATCAGGTGTCGGAGGACAACATCATGGCCATGGTGGAGGAGGGCGAGGAGTCGGGCGCCATCCAGAGCAACGAGAAGGAGTTCATCGAAAACGTCTTTGAGTTTGACAACACCACCGCCAAGGACGTGATGGTCCACCGCACCGACATGGTCACCCTCCCCGCCGACGCGGAGGAGGGGGACATTCTGGACGCCATCCGCCAGTCGGGCCTGTCCCGCTTCCCGGTGTACGGCGAGGACGCCGACGACATTCTGGGCGTCCTGTCCACCCGGGACTACCTGCTCAACTTCCACCAGGAGCAGCCTCTGCCCCTGAAGGAGCTGCTCCGGCCGGCCTACTTCGTCCCGGAGACGGTGGCGGCGGACGTCCTCTTCCGGGATATGCAGGGCAAGAAGACCCACATGGCCCTGGTGGTGGACGAATACGGCGGCACCAGCGGCCTGGTCACCCTGGAGGACCTGCTGGAGGAGCTGGTGGGCAACATCTACGACGAGTTCGACCCCCAGGAGGAGCAGGAGATCATCAGGCTGGACGACACCCACTGGAGGGTGTCCGGCTCCGCCGACCTGGAGGAGCTGGCCGAGGCCATGGACTTTGCCCTCCCCGAGGAGGAGGAGATTGATTACGACACCCTGGGCGGACTGGTCTTCTCCCAGCTGTCCGTCATCCCGGAGGACGGCAGCCGCCCTGTTGTGGAGGCCCTGGGCCTGCGCATCCAGGTGGAGGAGCTGTGCGACCGCCGGGTGGAGTGGGCCCTGGTGGAAAAGCTGGAGCCTGCGCCCGAGGAGGCGGAGTAAATACATAAAAGAACACCCGTCAGCCCAGGCTGACGGGTGTTTTTTACCGGACCTCGATGGCGCTCACCGGGCAGCCGTCGGCGGCGGCCTGGACCTGGTCGGCCAGGTCGTCACCCACCTCCGGGGAGAAGGCGGCGGCGGTGCCGCCGTCGGTCATGAAGAACTCATTGGGGCAGACGCTGGCGCACATGCCGCAGCCGATGCACTCGCCGTTCACATGGACCTGCATAGGGATACCTCCTTTAGGAATTTACAGGAGAGTATACCCCAAATTGCCCATGTTATTCTGTAGGGGCCGCCGCCTTCGGCGGCCCGCTGTTATCGCCCGGGCGGTTACTCATAGGTCCCCAAAAACAGGGGCACGCCGGTGTAAAGGTCTACAATGCCGTAGAGGAAGGGCCGGTCCAGCACCAGGGTGACGCCCTCCTGGGGCGGGGGCGCGGCGCCTGCGTTGCCGGCCACCACCGTGGCGGCGGCGGCCTCGGTGCCCTTCTCATTGACCTCAATCTTTGTGGCATGGATCACCTTGTCGATGTAGTAGCCGTAAGGGTTGTCTCCCATACTGGAGAAATCGGCCGCGCCGTTGACAAAGGCGTCCTCCAGCCCCAGCAGGGGCAGAATTTCCTCCAGATTGCCCTTCCACTCCGCCGTAAACTTGGGCATGTCGAAGCTCAGGAACGGGGTGTCCTCCCGGCCGTTGATGAGCTGGGACAGGTCGCCGCCCTCCAGGGTGTTGAGCCAGTACCCCAACAGCTCGGTCGGTGTGCAGTTCATCGTGAATGGTGTTCCGTCCCCTAGGCCGGAGGGTTCGTCCGGTATCAGAGCAAAGAAGGCCAGCCGTCCATCGTCGTAGGGCAGGACCACCCCCTGGGCTCCCTTACCGTTGATATAGGACAGCTCGGTGTCGTGCTTGGACAGAAAATCCATCCGGGATGTGGACCCGTCCTCGTGGTGGAACACCCTCTCGTAGGTGGCCAGAGGGTCGAACTCATAGAGCCACTTGTTTTTCAGGTAGAGGGCGTTTACCAGCAGCAGGGCGGTGTTCTCATTGAAGGGCTCGTTGATGATCCGGGGGATCATTTTGTTGGTGTGCTTGGATACCCAGCCGTTCAGGTCCTTGACGATACCGGGGTCGGACAGCTCCGCCGAAAAGACCTGGGCGTCGAACACGCCCCGGCACTTGCCGATAAAGTCGTCCCTGATCTGGCCCTCCGGGTCCACCCACAGGCTGTTGGCGATGGAGCATTTGGTGGAGCCGCCCAGGTTGCGATAGACAACCGTCAGGGCCCGGCAGGCCACGTTGATGGCCTCAATGCTGGCGCCATCCCCCAGAACTTCCTGGAATTGGGCCAGGGTGTCCCCCTCCGCCCCGTTGGCCGTCATGGACAGGGCGAGAGCTACGGAGAGAGGGGAGACCAAAGTGGCTTTCTTTTCCTTGTCTCGGGATTTTTGCAGTAGGTCCAGGCCGAAATCGGTCAGGGCGGCGTGGACAGTCTGGACCTCCAGAGCGTGGGCCATCATGTCGGCGTCGGTGAGCTTGATTGGTTCGGCGGTGAGCTCCTTGGCGGCGGAGTCCTGGGCGCAGCCGGACAGCAGGCCGAGGCCCAGGGCGCAGGCCAGGAGAAGGGAAAGGGTTCGTTTCATGGAAAATCCTCCTTTTCTGATGTGTCCCCTCCGGCCCTTCGGGCCACCTCCCCCACAAGGGGGGAGGCAGGCGCCCGGCTCCCCCCTTGTGGGGGAGCTGTCAGCCGCAGGCTGACTGAGGGGGGACTCTACCATTATAGACGAAAACCAACCCCTCCGGTTGCGCAAATTTGAAGCTTTTTTGAAAAGAATCCACGGAAATGTCCTTGACGCAAGGACAGCAAAATGATATAATACCGTTTCGTGGCGGTAGGGGCACTGCGCCCTTTTACCCGATGAACGTCCCCGAAAGGGGAGAGGAGGGAGCGCCGAAATGATTCAGGAATTATCCGGTCCCAACAAGGTTGTAGGGGCCAAGCAGGCCAGACGGGCCCTGCGGGCCGGCCGGGCCGCCCGGCTGTATATCGCTGTGGACGCCGACCCCCGTCTGCTCCAGCCCCTGGTCCAGGAGGCGGTGAACCGGCAGGTGCCGGTGGCCCAGGTGCCCTCCATGAGGGAGCTGGGCCAGTCCTGCGGCATTGCCGTGGGGGCTGCGGTTGCGGTTTTATTGCCTGTGTAGGGGCGGACATTGTCCGCCCGCCCATATCTGTGGAGACCCGGTAAAGCGGGCGCACAATGTGCGCCCCTACAGAGACCTCCGTGAATTATGGTTTTAACAAAAGAGGGATAAAAAATCCCAAATTTGTTAAAATATATATCACGCCCCGACACGGGGCAGAATTGAGGAAAGGAGGAAACCCATTCATGCCTACTTTTAACCAGCTGGTACGCAAGGGCCGCACGATGGCGGCGTACAAGTCCACCTCCCCCGCTCTTCAGCACGGTCTGAACACCCTGAAGAACCGGAGCACCGACCTGCCCTCTCCCCAGAAGCGTGGCGTCTGCACTGCCGTGCGTACTTCCACCCCCAAGAAGCCCAACTCGGCTCTTCGTAAGATCGCCCGTGTGAAGCTGACCAACGGGATGGAGGTCACCGCCTATATCCCCGGTGTGGGCCACAACCTGCAGGAGCACAGCGTGGTGATGATCCGCGGCGGCCGTGTGAAGGACCTGCCCGGCGTGCGTTACCACATCATCCGTGGCACTCTGGACACCCAGGGCGTCTCCGGCCGTATGCAGGCCCGCTCCAAGTACGGCGCCAAGCGGCCCAAGGCCGGCAAGAAATAATCGGAGATTATTTCTGTAGGGCGGGACGACCCGGCCCGCCGTCCCACAGGTTTCATAACCTGCCGGGAAAACCAAATTTGCATTGTGCGTTTGCGCAAGGCAACAGCCTTGCCGGGCGTTTAACCATATATGGATCCGCGGCGCTTGTGTAGGGGCGGACATTGTCCGCCCGCAAATAAGAGAACGCCGGAAATGAACGGGCGCACAGTGTGCGCCCCTACAGAGCGGGTACGTAAGATGGGTAAACCTCGGACAGGCATTACACGCCATGAGGATTCATGACGAGTACCTATGATTTCTATTATATAAGAAGGAGGGAAGCAAAGTGCCCAGAAGAGGAAATGTACCCAAGCGGGAGATCTTACCCGACCCGCTTTACAACTCCGTCCTGGTTACCAAGCTCACCAACAGCATCATGCTGGATGGCAAGAAGGGCGTGGCGCAGAAGGTTGTCTACGGCGCCTTCGAGATCATCAAGGACAAGACTGGCAAGGAACCCATGGAGGTTTACACCCAGGCCCTTGAGAACATCATGCCTTCCCTGGAGGTCAAGGCCCGCCGTGTGGGCGGCGCCACCTATCAGGTGCCTATCGAGGTCCGGCCCGAGCGCCGGCAGACCCTGGGTCTGCGCTGGCTGACCACCTACGCCCGCAACCGGGGCGAGAAGACCATGAAGGAGCGGCTGGCCGGCGAGATCATGGACGCCGCCAACAACACCGGCTCCGCTGTGAAGAAGCGTGAGGACACCCACAAGATGGCGGAGTCCAACAAGGCGTTCGCTCACTACCGCTGGTAATAAAGGAGAATCTCAGTATGCCTAGAAAAGTTTCTCTGGAGAATACGCGCAACATCGGTATCATGGCCCACATCGACGCGGGCAAGACGACTACCACCGAGCGTATCCTCTACTACACCGGCGTCAACTACAAGATCGGCGAGACCCACGAGGGTACCGCCACCATGGACTGGATGGCCCAGGAGCAGGAGCGGGGCATTACCATCACCTCCGCCGCCACCACCTGCTACTGGACGGGCACCAAGACCCAGTTCCCCCAGACCCGGATCAACATCATCGACACCCCGGGCCACGTGGACTTCACCGTAGAGGTGGAGCGCTCCCTGCGGGTGCTGGACGGCTCTGTGACCGTCATGTGCGCCAAGGGGGGCGTGGAGCCCCAGTCCGAGACCGTCTGGCGTCAGGCCGACCACTACCGCGTGCCCCGGATGATCTATGTCAACAAGATGGACATCATGGGCGCCGACTTCTACCACGTGCTGGACATGATCCACGACCGGCTCAAGGCCAACGCCGTGCCCATCCAGCTGCCCATCGGCTGCGAGGAGACCTTCAAGGGGATCATCGACCTGGTGGAGATGGATGCCGACGTCTACTACGACGACCTGGGCAAGGACATGCGGGTGGAGCCCATCCCCGAGGACATGATGGAGCTGGCTCAGGAGTACCGCAC
>CATNCS010000034.1 GCA_950097245.1 uncultured Oscillospiraceae bacterium
CGTAAAGCCGTTGGCAGAAAAGCGAAAATTCTGGATGATGGCCCGGCCCAGGTTACCCGTGCCCATTACAATCAGGGTATGACCCCGGCTGATGCCCAAAATCTCGCCGATCTCCTCCTTCAGCAGGTCAACCTTGTAGCCGTAGCCCTGCTGGCCAAACTCGCCGAAGCAGAACAGGTCCTGGCGGATCTGGGAGGCCGTCAGCCCCATGGACTTGCCCAGGGCGCTGGAGGATATCCGCACCACCCCGGCCTCCTGAAGCTCAGACAGCTGCCGGTAGTACCGGGGCAGCCGGCGGATTACTGCGGTAGATACCTTTGTATTTCGTCTCATTGAATGCTTTCGTTCCTTTAAGGCAAAAGTCCGCTGAAAATATCGTCCAGGGAGATGTCAAAGTCGTCGTACAGACTGCATTTGAAGTGGGTAATAATCTCCATCCGCTCCCTTTCAGACATCCGCTCCATTTCGCGCTCCGTATAACTGGCATAGACTGTGCTCAGCTCCAGCCCTCCGTCACGCAGAAGATACTGCTCAATGGTCCGGTTCTCCGGGTCCGCGATCCAGTACTCCCGGACGCCGCAGGCCTCGTAGACCTCCTTCTTGCGCATCCGGTCGTTCTTCGCCGTGCCGGGGGACAGGACCTCCACAACCAGGTCGGGAGCGCCGTGGACGCCTTCCCGCTGAATCTTGTCCCGGTCGCAGACCACCATCATGTCGGGGACAAAGCGGTCCTCATCTGTCAAATAGAGGTCGGTTCCGTCCGCGATGGCGGTGCAGCGCCTGCCCCGCAGATGACTTTCAAACATCCAATATATTCTGCTTGCCACCCGGTTATGGTTGAATGTCGGCCGGGGAGACATGGCAACGATCTTGCCACCGATCAGCTCCTCCCGCACTTCCTCCTGATAGGCCAGGTTATCGCTCATAATATTTGCTCCTTTCCCGCTACAGGCACATCTTCCTGTATACATTATACCACCCAACCACCCTGCGGTCAATCTAAACCCGCAGGTAAAAAAAGACTGGGACAGGCCCAGTCCTCAGTCTCTGAAATCGAACAGCTCCTTGGGCTTGATCTTGAACACCTCGCACATTTTGAAGATCAGGTCCATAGACACACCCACATTTCCCAGCTCAATGGCGCTGATGTGGCTTCTATCAATATCCAACAGCTCTGCCAGCTGCATCTGCGTGACACGCAGGCTTTTCCGATAGTAGACCACGTTTAATCCGAATTTTTCATAAAGAGCCTTGTATTCCTTTTTCATTCTTGTCACCTCTGTTCAAAATTGTAGCGATATGTACAGAAGTGATAAACCTTGTGGAAATCCCCTGAAGTGGTTGACACAAATCATTTTATGGGTTATCATTTCCTTACGACACTGACACAGACAGAAAAGGGGGTGACGGAAATGGATCTCAATTATTTTAAAGATAAGCTTTTCGATCTGCTGAATGACAGCGATGTCATGGACATCTCTGACATTGTTACGGATGACAGGCGTGGCCTGTTCACCGTCAGCACCATGGACGGCAGTACATTTGAGCTTTTGTGCCGGAAGCTGTAACGAAACAGGCCCCGTCGGGGCCTGTTTTTTTACATCATCTTCACAATCTCCTTTTTCAGCCGGGCGATAATCCGCTTCTCCAGCCGGGAGATATAGGACTGGGAGATACCCAGCTGGTCGGCCACCTCCTTCTGGGTACACTCCCGCCGCCCGTCCAGACCGAAGCGCAGAGTGATGATGTGCCGCTCCCGGTCGTCCAGCCGGTCCATGGCCTGGCGGAGGAGCTGCCGGTCCACGTCGGCCTCCAGGGGCTGGATCACCGTGTCCTCGTCGGTACCCAGGATATCGGACAGCAGCAGCTCGTTGCCGTCCCAGTCGGTATTCAGCGGCTCGTCGAAGGACAGCTCGGTCTTCTGGTTGGCGGTCTTGCGGAGATACATGAGAATTTCGTTCTCAATGCACCGGCTGGCGTAGGTGGCCAGCTTGATAGCCTTCTCCGGCTGGTAGGTGCCCACCGCCTTGATGAGTCCGATGGTGCCGATGGAGATCAGGTCCTCAATGTTGATGCCGGTGTTTTCAAACCGCCGGGCGATGTAGGCCACCAGCCGCAGATTGTGCTCGATGAGCCGGTTCCGGGCCTGGGCGTCCCCCTCCCCCAGGCGGGCGATGAGTGCGGCCTCCTCCTCCCGCTTCAGGGGGGCCGGGAGGGTGTCGCTGCCGCCGATGTACATGACCTTTCCCGGCAGGACCAGCCCCAGGCGGGTCAGAAGTTCAGAAACTCTCTCTTTTAGTTTTATGTAAACTGTTTTCAATGGAAACACCTCACAATTTGCCTGCAGGGGGCGGCCTCCGCGCCGCCCCGCTGTGATATATACCATTGGTGGGACGGGATTTTCTGTAGGGGCGCATATTATGCGCCCGCGGGCGGATGATATCCGCCTCTACATGATATTTTCCGCCCCGACCAGCGCCTGATAGCCGCCTCCGTCGGACACCGGTGTGGGAGACAGGGCCACCAGCACGGGGCCTCTCCCCCGGCCGTCCAGCTCCAGGCTGTCCACCCGGACGGCCAGCAGCAGCCCTCGGTCCACCCCCACGCTGCGGTAGGGCAGCAGGCGGAACCGGGACCGCCACTCCCCCGTCCCCAGCCGGGGCAGGGCGGCGGCGGGGTCCCGCAGGTCACTGGAGGCGGGGCGGCGGTCCCGGGGAAACAGGCCGGCGGCCCGCTCCCCCTCCGCCACCACCGCCGGGCGTCCGGACACCGGATCGGTAAGGGTGTTGCCTGTGTCCACCAGGGCGGTAAGGGTGACAGACCGGTCCCCCAGTTTCAGCTTTATGTCAATCAATTCCCCGCCGGCGGCGCTGTGCCGGGCCAGACGCTGGAATACCAGGGTGAGCACCCCGTAGCACACCGCCGCCGACAGCAGCACCACCTTCAGGTCCAGGGCGGAGTAGAACACCCCCCTGCCCAGGGACAGCCCCGTCCCCCCCAGCAGACCGATGGCCACCACCCCACCCCCGAAGGCGCAGGTCAGGGCAATGAACAGGATTCCCTGCCGCAGCAGGCGGCGGCTTCCCCCGTAGGAGACCACCATCATCAGGGCGGCGGAGGCCACCCGGCACAGGGGATGGCTCAGAAAGAACAGTCCCGGCAGAAAAATAGCCACCGCATAGGCTCCTCCCAGGGCGGCTCCCAGAGCAAAGCGTATTCGCCGCAGGGGCTCCCCCGCCAGCCGGGCCGCCGCCAGCAGGAGCAGGTAGTCCACCAGGGCGTTGAGGAGGAACAGCGTGTCTATGTAGATGACGGTCACGGCCTCACCTTCTTACAGGGTATCGCGGGCGGCCACAGGCCGCCCCTACAACACGTCCTATTATAAGAGCCCCGCCCGGAAAAAGCGGTCAGAATTTGTACCCCCTCTTGACAGCGGAATAATATCCCGTTATAATATCGTTAGACGATATTATAGAGCGATAACGTTTCTGAGAGGAGGGCTGTCTGTGGCGGGACGGGAAAAAGGACCCCTCACCGAACCCATGTACTATGTGCTCATGTCCTTCCTGAGCCGGGGGATGTGCGGCACAGAGGTCACCGAATTTGTGGAGCGCAAGACGGCGGGACGGGTGCGCCTGGGCCCGGGGACGCTGTATACCCTGCTGGCCAAGTTCCAGGACGAGGGCCTCATCGCCGAGACGGAGGTGGACGGCCGCAAGCGTACCTATCAGATCACAGAAAAGGGCCGGGAGGCCTTCCGGGAGGAGCTGGACCGCCTCCGCGCCTGTGTGAACAACGGCGAAGAGGCCCTGGGCTGAGCCGGGGCGGAAAGGAGTGACTGTCATGACCGTAAACAAGCCTGTCCCCTGCTCTATTGATGACATTCGGGGCATTCAGGAGTGGTTGGACGAGATGGCTCTTCAGGGGCTGTTCCTGGTGGAGTTCAACCGGCGGTTTGACCGGGCCGAGTTTGATCTGGACGACCCCAGACCGGTGCGCTACCGCCTGGACCCCATGGGAAGGGACAAGAGGAAGGACAAGGAGCGGGAGGAGCCCTACGCCCAGATGGGCTGGAAATTCGTGGCCCACATCCCCAGGTGGTACAATATCTACTCCTGCGACGATCGGTCGGCCCCGGAGCTCTACTCCGACCACCAGTCTCTGGCCATCGCCATGGACCCCCTGATCCGCAGGCAGATCAGAAACAACTGCATACTCACCCTGGCGGCAATTCTGGTTCTCTGCCTTCCCTTTCTGGTTTCCCCCCTCCAAACGTTGGAAAACTTCATTCTGTGGACCGACCCCCGGAGCCTGTTTTTCTTCTGCCTCTACCTTGTTTCTGTGTTGTTCTGCCTTCCGCTGCTGGCCCTTGATGTGAGGCGGCTCCTGAGAATCCGGGACACCCTGGCCCAGGGCCTGCCCCTGAAGGCCAAACGGCGGTGGAACCGCCCCTCCTTCTACGCCTGGTGGATTCCCCTCTACCTCTGCATCTTTATGCTGCCCCGCCTGCTCTTTCCGGAGGTGGGCTGGGATATCTGCGGCCTGGTGGACTTCACCCCCTCCCGTCCCTGGCCTGACATCGTCCAGACTGAGGGGGCCGGGCCCCGGCCCCTGGAGGAGACGCTCTACCCCCAGGGCTATGCCACCTTCAATTCCTCCTGGTTCGCCCCCATCCAGGAGTTCTCCTCCGCCGATTGGTACGTCCGCCTCCCCAGCGAGGACTCCCCCCACCTTTCCGGGGACTACTGGACAGGGGTACGGTATGTCCGGGCCCGCTCCCCGGCCATCGCGGAGCTGATCTACCGGCTGGAGCGGGGCAAGGAGGTCCGCTACCAGAGGGAGGCCCCCTCCTACCCCAACGGCAACCACATAACCGACCTCCAGCCCTTCCGGCCCTGGGAGCGGCCCGGCGTGGACCGGGCGGAGCTGGCCAGCTACCACCGCAGAGGACAGGATATCTGGACCGTTCTTCTCCTGCGGGGAAATGATGTTCTGATGGTGGAATATTCCGGCCTCGCCCGACCGGAGGACTGCATCCCCCTGTTTCTGGAGGCCCTTGACAAGGAGGCAGCGCCATGAAACACATCTATAGGCTGACCCCCGTGTCCATGTACGACGCCCAGGGATTGGAGAGCTGGCTGGAGGACATGGCAAAACGGGGGCTGTTTCTAAAAAAATTCGGCTCCATCTGGTGCAGCTTTGAAAAGGGCCCCGCCCAGGCGCTGCGCTACCGGGTGGAGCCGGTGCGGGAGCAGGACAGCGACGAGGGCTGGGGCCGGCCCTCCCCCATGAAGGAGCTCTATCAGGATTTTGGCTGGAGCTGCACGGCCAATATTGGCTCCTCCATGCTCATCTTCTCCACCGGGGATGAGAACGCCCCGGAGCTGCACACCGATCCGGAGCTGCAGAGCGGACTGTGGAAAAAGCTGTACCGGCGGGCCCGGTGGAGCTTCTGGTTCCAGATTCTTCTGATGACCGTCGTCATCGCCATGCTGTGCATCCAGCTCTGGACCGGCAATTTTGTCCGCTCCCTCATCACCTCCACCACTCCCATCATCCTGCTCTACCTGCCTTTGATTCTGTTTCAGATTCCCGACAGCTGGGCTGAGCTGCAAAAGCTGGCGCTGATGGTGGGTCAGCTGGAGGCGGGCGTCCCCCTGAACCACCGGAGCTTCTACCCCAGGCGGAACCGGAGAGAGGCGGTCTCCCTCGTCCTTGCGGTCGTCCTGCTGCTTGGACTGTTCGCTGTACAGTACATCCTGCCCTTCACCGGGGGAGGCATCCGGCCCCTGAGTGACCAGACCGCCTTCCCTGCCCTGACTCTGGAGGGGCTGGAGGGGCAGGAACTGGTAGAGACGGGCTATACCGAAGAGAAGTATGTAGACGGAGAGACCGTCACCGTCAATTATAGTAACTTCTCTGAGCAGAACCACTACCTGCTGTGCTGGAACCAGTGGGACGTCATTCAGACCGGCCGCATCGAGCCGGAGGACTGGCACCGGCTGGAGATACAGTGGTACGACCTGCCCAACTGGCTGTCTCCCCTGTCTGTCCACCTGGCCCGGGAGCTGCTGTCCGACACCATGGGATTGAAAAGCAATGTGTGGTGGACCTCCCCGGAGGAGGGCGGGGTGGTATGGACGGTGAACTACTACACCCATTTCAACAACCGCTTTCTGGCCGTCGCACGTGAGGACCATGGATTCCAGGTCGCCGCCGTCTCCCGCGGAAACAGAGTGGCCTTAATCAAGTACACCGGAAATGGCAGTCTGGCGGAACACCTGGAGGAAATTGAGAAGATGGTACAGTAGCGAAAGGGGCGGCCGACGGCCGCCCCTAGGCGTTCTTCAGAATCTCCTCCGCCTCTCCCCGGCTGTAGCAGCCGTTGAGGACGGCCAGCAGGGCGTTGGCGGACATGTGCTCAGGCAGCTCCAGCCGTTTGAGCAGGGCCTGGCGCTTTTCCCCGCTCCCCGGCCCTCCGGACAGGCCGGCGGCGAAGAGGTCCGCCTTGGTGAGGGGCGGCACGGAGCGCTCAGGCAGGCCGTCTTCCTCCAGAAAGGTGGCCCCCGCCCGGCGGAGGACCGACTCCAGCACCTGGGGAGACATGCCCTCCACCCCCAGCTTGCCCTCCCTCCCCGGCTGGCGCTTGCGGCGCTCCTTGCCATAGATGTCGGGGATATATGCGTGCTTTAAAAATTGGGCCGGAACGGTCCCCCTGATCCGGTTTCGGATAACAAACCCCGCCCCGTCGGAGTCGGTGAGGACAATCAGTCCCCGCCGCCGGGCGGCCCTTTCCAGGAGGGCCATTTTCTCCGGGTCCTTGAATATCTGAAAGCCCCCTGTCTCCAGGATCAGCGTGTCTACCACCTGGGACAGGGTGTTTTTGTCGTACCGGCCCTCCACCACAATGGCCTCCTGGATGTGAAACATTTACAGGTCTCCTCCTTCAAGCCTCTTTTTGAAAGGAGCCGCTATCCCCTACGCCGTATTGGCCAGCTCCAGCAGCAGGGTAGTCAGCAGCTCTTTGGCGTCCTGGCCGGTGGACTTCATAGCCAGGTCGGTCTGGGCACAGCGGACCACCGCCCTCCGGCACCAGGGCAGGGAGAAGCGCCGGGCACTGACCATCAGGCGGTCAGCCGGGTAGCGCATCCCCCACAGTCTGGCTACATAGGCGCTGTCCCGCCGCCCGTCCAGGGCCAGCCGGGCGGAGTACAGCTGCCGCAGCTGCTTGCCCAGGGCGCCCATGATCTCATAGGGGCTCTTCTGCATCTGATACAGCTCCCCCAGGGTGGACGCCGCCTTGTCAAAGTTCTTCTCGCCGATGGCATCGGCAATCTGGAAAACCACGGCGCTGAGCTGGGGGGTGGCCACCGCCTCGATGTCCGCCCGGGTAATCCGGTCCCCCTTGGCGTAGGCGGCAATCTTGCCGATCTCCTGCTGGAGCCCGTGCATCAGGTCGCCGCACAGGAAAATCAGCTCCTCGCACAGCCGGGGGTCGGCCTCCTTCCCCTGGGCCTTGAAGTGGCGGCGGACCCAGTCGGTCAGCTCCCGCTGGCCCTGCCGGGGAAAGTTCACCGCCGTGCCGTGGGCCTTCACCGCCTGGGCCAGTTTGGTCCGGGCGTCCGGCTTGTACTCCACAAGGTCATAGAGAAACACCAGACAGCAGTAGTCAGGCAGATTGGACAGGATGCGCACGTACTCCTCCCGGTCCTTCTCCCCCGCCCTGAACAGGTCGAAGTCGGTAACCAGCACCAAAGTCCGCTCCGCCATCATGGGCAGGCAGTCCACCGCCTCCTCCAGGGCGTGGGGGGACATATCCTTGGCCCCCAGGTCGTGGCGGTTGAACTCCCCCAGCCCGCCGGTGAGAATCGCCTCCCGCAGGCGGCCCAGGTAGTAGTCCCGGAGGTAGGTCTCCTCCCCGTGGAAAATGTACAGCTGCCCCGGCCGGCCCGCGGACAGGTCCTTTTTCAGCTTGTCAAACCCGGAGGTATCCGGTTTACTTTTCGGCGGCATAGTCGTCCCCCTGTTTCATCTGCACCTCTATGGTCCCGTACAGGTCGGTGCGGTAGATTTCAGCTCCAATTTCCTCCAGACGGACCAGGGTATCCCAGTCCGGGTGGCCGTACTCGTTGTTCAAGCCCGCCGAGATAAGGACAAGCTCCGGTTTCACCGCCTCCAGCAGCTCGGAGGTATTGGAGGTATCGGAGCCGTGGTGGCCAGCCACCAGCACCTCGATATCCGGGAGGGCAACGGTCTCCACCAGCCGCAGCTCCCCCTCCCGCTCCATATCCCCGGTGATAAGCACATCCGTCTCCCCCGCCGTGGCCAGCACGGTGAGACCCAGCTCGTTGCTGCTCCCGGTATCCATCAAGGGCGGCAGTACGGTGACACCGCCGGTGAAGCGGGTCGTTCCCCGGACAAAGCGCACCGGGATGCCCTTCTCCTTCGCAATGGCGAGGATCTCCGCCCGGAGGGGACTGTCCTCCTCCACATCGGGCAGGATAATTTCCCCCACGGCCACCCGGTTGAGCAGCTGGGGAACGCCGTTGGCGTGGTCGGCGTGGTAGTGGGACAGCACCAGCAGGTCGACACAGTCGCCGCCCAGGGCCTGCAGGTAGTTGGCGGCCACGTCGCCGGGATCGTCCCGGCTGTCTCCGCCGCAGTCCACCAGGGTGAGGACCCCTCTTCTCCGAATCAAGACGCTCTGGCCCTGGCCCACGTCCAGCACCGTCACCGCCAGCTCCCCGGCATAGAAGGAGGCCCGGGTGAGGGTCACGGCCAGCAACAGCGCCGCCGCCCCGGCGGCCAGGGGCATCCACACCGGACGCCTGCCCCTGGTCCGAATAAAGACCAGCAGCAGGGCGTACACCAGAACCAGCCAGGCCCGGTAGTATACCGACTCCAGAGGCAGGGCCGCCAGGGCGGGCCTGGACAGCAGGTCAATGACCCACTGGAGGTAGTGAACCAGTCCTGTAAAGGGAATCGCCAGCACAGCCGCAGGGCCGGGCAGGACAATGGCCAGCGCCCCCGCCCCCAGGCCGCCCAGAAACAGGAAGCCGATGGCCCACAGGGTGAGCAGATTGGACAGGGGTGAGATAAGAGAGACCATATTGAAATGAACCGCCACCAGAGGGATGGTGAGCACCGAGGCCCCCAGGGTAGCGGAGAGGGTGGAGACTACAAACCAGGGCCCTGCCCGCAGCAGCTTCACGCCCCAATTTTTGGGCTTGCGGAGCTGATCCATATGGAGCTTTTTCAGCAGCCAGTCCTGCACCCGGTCGGACACCAAAAGAATGCCCGCCACCGCCCCGAAGGACAGCTGTAGTCCGATATGGGCGGCGGAGAAGGGGTTAACCCACAGAAGCAGAAGCAGCGCCAGGGCCAGGGAGGTGGGGCCGTCCCGCTCCCGGTCCAGCAGAGGGGCCAGCTGAAGCATGAGAATCATCACCGCCGCCCGGAGCACTGAGGGAGTGTTGCCCGCAATGCCGCAGAACAGCACCACCCACAGGATGGTAAAAACGGCGGTGGACCGCCTGCCCCGGCCCAGCAGGGTGGTAAACAGTCCGGCCAGAAAGGCCAGGTGCATCCCGGATACCGCCACCGTGTGGCTCAGCCCCGTCCGCTCCAGAGAGGTGGTAAACTCGTCAGTGAGGTTGTCCCGGTTGCCTGTCACCAGGGCCCGGACAAAGCCGGAGACGTCCTCCGGAAAGGCGGCGTCGATGCCCTCCTTCAGGGCCCTGGAGGCCCAGGTAGCAAAGTACTGGGGGTGGACGTGGTCCGGGCGCTCCACCTCCAGCCGGCCGTAGGCCGTGGCCCGGAGGAACACCCCCTTGGCGGTGTAGTAGGTAATCTTTTCCCCGGAAAAGGTGCGGTCTCCCAGAGTGCAGTGGGCCACGGTCTCTACCCGGTCGCCGGGGCGCAGGTCCGCCCCCTGTCCGTCGGTGTAGAGGATGGCCGTCACCTTCACCCAGGTCTCTGTCTCCGCCTGGACCACCACCGTATAGCCGCCATAGCGCCCCTCCTGGGGCCAGTCGGCCACCGTGGCGGCCAGGCGGACGGTGCGGTCGTCTAAATCTTTGGCGGGCTGGAAAAAGATCGCCATATACAGGGCCGTCCACAGAAAGCCGGCCGCCAATCCGGATAAAATCAGCAGGGTACGGGTCCGGGCACGGCTCTTCTTTCGAACGAGCAGCCCCAAAATCAGTGTTATGACAACCAGCGTGCCGCCTATGGGAAGGAGAAGCGTGTCCAGCCCGCCGTATATGGTGAGGAACACCGCGGCGGCAAAGGAGAAGACAAAGGTGGCCAGTATTCGCACAGTCCTCCCCCTCTCCCAGCTTTTTCTAAAGGTTATCATGTTTGCCAGGAAATTGCAAGCCTTGCCATTCCCCCGCAAATGTGGTAAAATCAACCCACTTTTAAAAAGGAGCCCGACCCTATGACCGACTACTTTCATCTTAACATTGACCGGGGTGCTCTGCTCTCCCTGTCCACCCTGGGGCTGGCCCACCTGGGAGACGGGGTCTACGAGGTGATGGTCCGCTCCTGGCTGGCGCTCCACGGCAAGGCCAAGGCCAGGGACCTCCATCGGGCCACGGTAAAATACGTGGCCGCCCCCGCTCAGGCGGAGCGGTTTGAAAAAATCCAGCCCCTCCTCTCTGAGGAGGAGGCCGACGTCTTTCGCCGGGGCCGGAACACCGAACCCCACTCCGTCCCCAAGGCGGCCAGCCGGGCCCAGTACCAGACCGCCACCGGCCTGGAAGCCCTCTTCGGCTGGCTGTACCTCCAGGGGCGGACGGACCGGCTGAATGAATTATTTTCAATCATGATGGAGGAATGAACTATGCCAATCTACAAACCAGAAGAGTATGACGCCGTTTTAGAGCGGATCAAGCAGGGAATCAAGGAGCAGGACATTCAAATGGGACCTGTGCTTTCCGAAGAACAAATCCACGCCTTTGAACAGAAGCACCAAATCACCCTGCCCGAGGGCTACCGCCGCTTCCTCCTGGAGGTGGGCGATGGCTGTTACATGTTTGACGACTATCCCTCCTATCAGCTTTTGCCCCTTGAGGCAGACCGGGAAATCGAAAACTATGCCGCCCCTTTCCCTTTTACCGAATATGAAGTTGAAGGGGACGATCCCCTTTCCGACGAATTTTGGGAGCAGGTCACCCAGGGTACGTTGGAATTGATCGACATTGGATGTGGTCAGACCTTCCAACTGATTATTACCGGCCCCTGCCGGGGCGAGGTCTGGAATCTGTGTGAAATGGGCACCCAGCCCTGCTGCCAGCGCCAGGATTTTCTGGGCTGGTTTGAGCGCTGGCTCACCGATGGGGATGGTGTGGACTATTACGCAGAGTTTCCCTATTGAAATTGCGGGCGGCCACAGGCCGCCCCTACAAATTATTGCAAGAGGTGATCCCCATGCCTTTAGACGCGCTGTGCCTGTCAGGCGTAATCCACGAACTGAATACTACCCTGGCCGGGGCCCGGGTGGACAAAATCTACCAGCCCGGCCGGGACGAGGTGGTTCTGGCCCTGCGGACTCAGGGTGCGGGCAACGTGCGCCTGCTGCTGTCGGCCAACCCGGCCCATCCCCGGCTCCACCTCACCACCCTGCCCCTGGAAAACCCGGAGAAGCCCCCCATGTTCTGCATGCTGCTGCGCAAGCACATGTCCGGAGCCCGGCTGCTGGACATCGAGCAGACGCCGCTGGAGCGGGTGGCAACCCTCCGCTTCGAGGCGCTGAACGAGCTGGGCGACCGGGTGGAGCGCCGCCTTGTCCTGGAGGCCATCAGCCACAAAACCAATCTCCTCCTGCTGGACGGGGAGGGCCGTATCCTGGACTGCATCCGCCACACCGTGGGCGACCTTACCGCCGGCCGGCTTCTCCAGCCCGGGATGTTTTACCGGCTCCCCACGAGCGTTGACAAGGAAAATCCCCTCACAGCAGATCGGGCACAGCTGGAGGCCCTCCTGTCCGCCGCATCGGAGGAGGCCCAGGCGGACAAGTGGCTGCTGGACACCTTCGGCGGACTGTCCCCCCTCATCTGCCGGGAGCTGGCCCACCGGGCCGGCGGCGCCACCGACGTGCGGCTCAACGTCCTGGGGCCGGAGGGCCGGGAAAGGCTGCTGGACTGTCTGGAGGAGCTGCAAAATTCCGTAAAGGGAAACTGCTATACACCAACAATGGTGTCGATGGACGGCCGTCCCCGGGACTTCACCTTTCTGCCCGTGGGCCAGTACGAGGGGGCCGCCCAGGTGGAGGGCTGGCCCGCCTTCTCCCCCCTGCTGGACGCCTTCTTCGAACAGCGGGAGCGGCAGGACCGGATCAAGCAGCGGGGGCAGGACCTGATTAAGTCGGTCACCAATTCCCGGGACCGGGTCAAACGAAAAATCGCCAACCAGGAGAAGGAGCTGGCCGCCACAAAGGACCGGGACCGGCTGCGTCAGCTGGGGGACATCCTCACCAGCAATTTTTACCAGATGTCCAAGGGCATGGCCCGCCTCCGGGCGGCGGACTTCTACGACCCCGAGGGAAAAGAGATCGAAATTAAGCTGGACCCCCTCCTCACCCCCCAGCAGAACGCCGCCAAGTACTACAAGGACTACAACCGTGCCAAAAAGGCGGAGGAGATGCTCACCATCCAGCTGGAAAAGGGCTATCACGAGCTGGACTACCTGAACAGCGTGCTGGAGAACATCTCCCTGGCCGAGGGGGAGCGGGATTTAGCGGAGATTCGTCAGGAGCTGGCCGACACCGGCTACCTCCGCCGCCCGGCTAAGGCCAAAGACCGGGGGAAGCGGATCAGCTCCAAGCCAATGGAATTTATGTCAACCTCCGGCCTGCGCATCTCAGTGGGTAAGAACAACAGCCAGAACGATTTGCTCACCTGCAAGCTGGCAGGTAAGGGGGACATCTGGTTCCACACCCAGAAGATTCACGGCTCCCATGTCATTCTGTGGACCGAGGGAGGCCAGCCTGACCTCCAGAGCCTCAATGAGGCCGCTGTCCTGGCCGCCTGGTTCTCCCAGGCCAGGGACAGCAGCAAGGTCCCGGTGGACTACACCCCCGTGCGTTATGTAAAGAAGCCCGGCGGGGCCCGGCCCGGCATGGTAATCTACACCACCTATGAGACCGCCCAGGTCACCCCCGACGGGGAGCTGGCCAAGCGGCTGAGGGTCAAATAACAGGACAAGCGGCTATCCCGCAGTGGGATGGCCGCTTATCTTTTCCAGATTTTTGCCGATATATTTCATATCAATCACCACAAAGGAGCGAATGGCATATGAATATCTCCTTTCATCCCCAAGCCAGCCAAATCTCTCCCATGAGGACCACCCGGTTTGCCGCACCTGGAGGAAAAGAAGTGCAAAGCGCCCTTCAGGACAAACTTGAAATCTCCCAAGAGGGCCAGCAGGCCGCCGCAGAGACAGAGGTCAGACAGGATTTTGATCAGAGCTGGAAAATTTTTGAGGCCAATCTGAGCAGTATGACCAAAGACCAGTTTATGGCCATGGCGCAGGAGCAGCTGGGTGAGCAGAAACTGGAGGTCAACTGGAACGCCTCTGTAGACCCGGACGGGCAAATCTGGTGCCAAACTTATTTTGACTCCTATGTCTCCCAGATTACAGCCTTCCGGGACACCGCTGAGAGCGCCATCAGGGACCACTACGCCGGCGCCTACCAGGAGGTGCTGAACAGTCCCCTGGGACGTGACCTGCCCAGCCAGTTAAACTTTATTGCCGCCAAGTATCAGTGTTCCTGGACGGAATATTTCGACGCCAGTATGCCGGCGGAAGAGCGGCAGTGGACCTATACCCAGCTTCGGGCCATACTCACCGGAACCGGTCTGCGGCTCAATGACCCCTATGCGCTCAAGGATATCCATGTCCCCACCAACGAAGAGACAACCCGAATTGCCAAACAGGCCGCTGACGATAAGATTTGCCAATTAGTCCGCCAGGCCAGAGGAATTACAGATTAAAAAAAGCCGCCCGTCGGGCGGTTTTTTAATCTTCAAATTCCGATTCATGCTCGTGAAAAAACTTCCAGTAGGTCCGGACGTGCTCCAGCTCGGTCCAGGGGCAGGGCCGGACAGGTACGCTGTCCAGGTCATAGATTTTTGCCCCTTTCATAGCCAGCAGGAAGGGCGAGTGGGTGGAAATCACGAACTGACAGCGATAGAACCGGGCGGAATCCTCCAGAAAGGAACACAGCTCCCGCTGGAGCTGGGGGGACAGGCTGTTTTCCGGCTCATCCAGCAGGTACAGTCCCCCCTCCTGGATCTCCTTGGTGAAGAAGGCGAAGGCGCTCTCCCCGTTGGACTTCTCCACCACGTCGTTCATCACCCGGTCCCGGACATACCGGGAGCCGGTGCGCCGCTGGGCGTCCACCACCTGGCGCAGCCTGTCGATGTCCTCCATGGAGCGCATCTGAAATTTGGCGTACCGGGCGTCGGCGTACTCGGCCAGCAGCTCCCGCCGGCGGTGGTCGATGTTCTCGTTCATATACCGCAGGTCCAGCAGGTAGTCGAACACGTCGTCGCTGGTGATAACCCGGCTGTGCTCCCTGGCGTCCCGAAAAGCGGGGGCTGTCTCCGCCCGGCACAGGTCCAGGTAATCTCCGAAAAAGGAGCTGCGGTTGAACACCGTCCCCCGGCGCAGGGACAGCTTCTCCCCCATCAGATTCAGGACGGTGGTCTTGCCGCTGCCGTTGCCCCCGCAGAGGATGGTCACCGGCTCCAGCTCCAGGGTCGGGACCTCCCGGCCAAAGAAGATACCAAAGGGATAGCGGCTGGTGTAGCAGGTGCGTCTGTTCTCCCGGCTGTCCGTGAGAAAATGCAGCTCCGCGCCCTCGCTTGGGAGAGAAAAACGGTGCAGATAGATCATAGCTCCTCCTGTTCAGGCCGCTCAGGCCTTATGGCCCCATTTTACCACATTTTCCTCCCCTTTTCAACGGCCCAGCGGCTTGATTAAGAAACCGATAAAAAGCAAAAAAGGTCTTGCAAAAATCTTTTCCCCCCATTACAATTAGTAAGCTGGGCTCTATGCCCGCTCTCGAAATTTTAACGGATGGAGTTATGAACATGAAAAAAATTCAGCAGACCAACGGCAGCAAGAAGTACAGACGCATCGGCAAAAAAAGTCGGCAACATGGTCGTCATTATGCAGGTAATATCGGTCATTTTCGCGGTGGCCATGTGCGTTACCATGTTCCGCAGCCTGACCACAAAAATGCTGAAGGAGCGCTGCACCAACGGCACCAACATTTTAGCTTACATCCTCAGCCAGACCGGTGAGGGCGCGGACCTGGACCAGCTTCTGGACGGCCTGAAAACCCGCATGGGCTGCGAGTTTACCATCTTTGAGGGCGACACCCGTGCCTACACCACTGTAATCCAGGATGGCAAGCGGGTGGTGGGCACCAAGCTGTCCTCCAGCCTGTCCTCCACCGTGCTCCAGCGGGGAGAGTCCTATGTGGGCAAGGCCACCATCCTGGACGAGGAGTATCTGTGCTCCTACGTCCCCACCCGGGACGCGGAGGGCAGGATCGACGGTCTGATCTTCGCCGGCATCTCCAGCGCGGAGGCCAACCGGCAGACCTTTATGACAGTAATCATGTCCTCTCTGGTCAGCGTCGGCGTCATTCTTGTGTGTATCATGATTATGACTCCCTACTTAAAGAAAACCGTCTCCGCCCCGCTGGCTGAGATCACCCAGGTGGCCGGCCGGCTGGAGAAGGGCGACCTGGGCCTGACCAGCGGCCAGGAGATCGTTATCAGCGTTCACTCCAATGACGAGGTGGGAGATCTGGCTCAGATCTTCCGGGAGACTATCCAGCGCCTGCGCTCCTATATCGGCGAAATCTCCGGCGTGCTGGACTCTATCGCCAGCGGCGATCTGACCAACAGCATCCAGCAGGACTATGTGGGTGATTTTGCCTCCATCAAGCGGTCGCTGGACGGGATTGAAAACAACCTGAACAATACGATGGGCCAGATCAAAACCAGCGCCGAGCAGGTGTCCGCCGGCTCTGAGCAGGTGTCCAACAGCGCCCAGTCCCTGGCCCAGGGGGCCACGGAACAGGCCAGCTCGGTGGAGGAGCTGTCCGCCACCGTCAACGAGATTTCTGAAAACGCCAAGAAAACCGCCCAGGCCACCCGGGAGGCCGGCCAGTTTGTGGAGCAGGCGGGCGCCCAACTGAACATCAGCGTGGAGTATGTCCAGCAGCTCAACACGGCCATGGCGAAGATTTCCAGCTCCTCTGAGGAGATTTCCAAGATCATTGCCACCATTGAAAACATCGCCTTCCAGACCAACATTCTGGCCCTGAACGCCGCCGTGGAGGCCGCCCGGGCGGGGGCCGCCGGCAAGGGCTTTGCCGTGGTGGCCGACGAGGTGCGCAACCTGGCCAACAAGTCCGACGAGGCCGCCAAGGCCACCAAGGAGCTGATCGAGAGCTCCATCGCCTCCGTCAACGAGGGCAGCGACGTGGTGGAGAAGGTCACCCAGTCCCTGACCCGCACCAGCGAGAGTGCCGGCGGCGTGACTGAGAAGATGTCCATTGTGGTGGAGGCCGTGGAGAGCCAGACCGCCGCCATCTCCCAGGTCACCGAGGGTATTGACCAGATTTCCGCCGTGGTCCAGACCAACTCCGCCACCAGCGAGGAGTGCGCCGCCGCCAGCGAGGAGCTTTCCTCCCAAGCCAGTCTGTTCCGCCAGCTGGTCAGGGCCTTCCGCCTGCGGGAGGACGGCCGCCGGTAAGTCATTTCATATAAGAACGGCAGGGGCCGGGACAGATGTCCCGGCCCCTCGCTTTTTCTGTCGGAATCCCACTCCGCAGGGAGTGGAATCGCCGTGCTTAACCCTTGCTCTTGATGTATGCGTCAATGGACTTGGCGGCGGACTTGCCCGCGCCCATGGCCAGAATGACGGTGGCCGCGCCGGTGGCGGCGTCGCCGCCGGCAAAAATGTTGGGGCAGGAGGTGCAGCCCGCCTCATCCGCCTGGACGCAGCCCTTCCGGGTTTTCTCCAGGCCGGGGGTGCCGTCGTAGCTCATGGGGTTGGGCTGGGTGCCCAGGGACATAACCACAGCGTCCACCTCCATCTTGAACTCACTGCCCTCAATGACCACAGGGCGGCGGCGGCCGGAGGCGTCGGGCTCGCCCAGCTCCATCTTTACGCAGGTGATGGACTGGACGTGGCCGGTCTCGTCCCCTTCGATGGACACGGGGTTGGTGAGCAGGTCGAAGACGATGCCCTCCTCCTTGGCGTGGTGGACCTCCTCCTTTCGGGCGGGGAGCTCCGCCTCGGAGCGGCGGTAGACGATGTGGACATCGGCCCCCAGGCGCTTGGCGCACCGGGCGGCGTCCATGGCCACGTTGCCGCCGCCCACCACGGCCACCTTCTTGTTGTGGAGCACGGGGGTGGGGGCGTCGTCCTTGTAGGCCTTCATCAGGTTGATCCGGGTGAGGTACTCGTTGGCGGAGTAGACGCCCACCAGGGACTCGCCGGGGATCTTCATGAACATGGGTAGGCCGGCGCCGGAGCCGATGAACACGGCCTCGTAGCCCTGCTCAAAGAGCTCGGTGATGGTGAGCACCTTGCCGATGACCATGTTCAGCTCGATGTCAACCCCCATCTTCTCCAGGTTGGCCACCTCCCGCTTGACAATGGCCTTGGGGAGACGGAACTCAGGGATGCCGTAGCTCAGCACGCCGCCGGGGGTATGGAAGGCCTCAAAGACCGAGACGGAGTAGCCCATCCGGGCCAGCTCGCCGGCGCAGGTCAGGCCGGCGGGGCCGGAGCCGATCACTGCCACCTTATGTCCGTTCTTGGGGGCGGTGGCCACGTTGGCGATGCCGTTCTCCGCGGCCCAGTCGGCCACAAACCGCTCGATGCGGCCGATGGACACCGGCTCGCCCTTGATGCCCCGGACGCACTTGCCCTCACACTGGGTCTCCTGGGGGCAGACACGGCCCGAGATGGCGGGCAGGGCGTTGGCGTCGGACAGCAGCTGATAGGCGGCGGCCAGGTCGCCCTCGGCCACCTTGCCCACAAAGTCGGGGATTGGGATGCCCACGGGGCAGCCGCTGACACAGGGCTTGTTCTTGCAGTTCAGGCATCGCTGTGCCTCGTTCTGGGCCTGCTCCAGGGTGTAGCCCAGGGCCACCTCTTTGAAGTTGGCGTTGCGTACGTTGGCCTCCTGCTCCGGCATGGGGGTCTTTTCCATCTGCATATTAGCCATTCATGGCACCTCCTCCCAGGCGGCAGAGGTGCTTCTCTTTCGCCTTGGCTTCATGCTCCTTATAGGTCGCGTTGCGGGCGATCACTTCGTCAAAGTCCACCTTGTGTCCGTCGAAGTCGGGGCCGTCCACGCAGGCGAACTTCACCTCGCCGTCCACGGTGAGGCGGCAGCAGCCGCACATGCCCGTGCCGTCGATCATAATGGGGTTCATGCTCACGGTGGTGGGGATATTGTACTTTTCCGTCAGCTTGCAGGCAAACTTCATCATCAGCAGGGGGCCGATGGCGAACACCCGGTCGAACTTCACGCCGCTCTTGATCAGCTCCTCCAGCTTGCCGGTGACAAAGCCGTGGTAGCCGTAGGTGCCGTCGTCGGTGCAGATGTGCAGGTCGGTGCAGGCCTGACCCATCTCCTCCTCCAGTATGACAATATCCTTGGTCTTAAAGCCGCCGATCAGGTCCACCTGGTTGCCGGCCTGGTGCAGGGCACGGGCCACAGGCAGGGCGATGGCGCAGCCCAGGCCGCCGCCCAGGACCGCCACCCGGCCGATATTCTCCACCTCAGTGGGCAGGCCCAGGGGGCCCACAAAGTCCTGGAGGCAGTCGCCCTCGTTGAGCTGGTCCAGGGCCATGGTGGTGCCGCCAATCTTCTGGTAGATCACGGTGACCAGCCCATCCACCGCGCTGGAGATGGTAAGAGGAATCCGCTCCCCCTCCTCGTCCACCCGCAGGATGATGAACTGGCCCGCCTTGGCTTTGGCGGCCACCAGCGGCGCATACACCGAGATCTGACTGATCTCAGGCGTCAGCACCTTCTTCTTCGCGATTTCGTACTTCTTCACTGTTTCTCCTCCTGTCAGAGTACTTCCTTTTTCTACCGGGTATATTGCCAGCGGCCCCGCCGCACAGATCACAAATTTTTCTTTTTTCCATAGCGCCGCCGCCGGTGGGCGTAGCGCAGGGCGCGGACCAGGAAAAACGCCAGAATGGCCGCCGCCGCCAGCACCACAAGGGTCACCAGAGTGATCCAATTGGGATTTTTCACCAGCTCAATGGGGTTCCAGCTGCGGCTGACATCCTTCCGCCCGTCGGAGACGGTGTACTCCAGGGGAATCCCCTTCTCACCGAAGCTCCGGAGGTAGGCCGCCAGGGCGTACCACTCCTTGATTTCGCTGCCGTTCTCATCCCGGAGGATGCAGGCCTCAAAGTCGGTAACGGGGCTGCCGTCCGCCATCTTGGGCTCCAGGGACAGCAGACCCAGGGACTTGCTCTTGACGGTGCTCAGCATCTGGGCCGAGTACATGCCGGTGACCACCCGGTAGAGCTGGTCGTCCTCAATATCATCAAAGACTGATTTTGTCACGACATTGCCCGGCGACACCTCTGCTGAAATCTCCCGGTGAAGCCGGGCCTCCGTCACCCGGTTGAAGAACATCCGGTGTATGTTGAAGGAGTAGTCCATCCCCGCCATATACAGCTGGGCGGCGGGCATCAGCGGGGTGACGGAGGCGTCCACCTCGGCCACGGTTTTCAGCTCCTCGCCTGTCAGGTAGCAGGCCACCAGGGGAAAACCGGAGGTGCCGTCGCTCCCCACTCCCATGGACAGCACGTCGAAGGCCATGGAGGTGGTAATCTCCCCGGGGTACAGGGGCGCCCGAAGCACCCCGTCGGCGGTGACGGTGACCGTGGGCACATCCGGGGCGTCCTTCTCCAGATTCTCTACCGCCCACAGGAAGGAGTCGGCCACCAGCTCCCCCAGGGGGCTGCCGCTCTGCACCCCGGACTCCGGGGTAAGCAGATCAAAGCCGGACACGGTGAGCACCTGGTCGTAGGTCAGTCCGTAGGGGGCCAAATAGGTCCCCCCCACCAGACCCTTCCAACGGTCCACCAGGGCGGTGATCTCCCGGTTCTCGGGGAGAGTCCCGTCAATGGGAGTCAGATGGTAGTCGGACAGGAGCTTTTTTCCGCCCTCGGTCCAGTCGATGGTAATGGAGCCCAGATTCTCGCAGTAGGGCCCGGCGGAGACTACATAGGTATCCCCCACCACAATGGGCTCGGTCAGGGTGGTGTGGGTGTGGCCGGAGACAATCAGGTCAATGCCGCTCACCGCCTCCGCCAGCCGCTCGTCCTCCGACAGCTTCTTTTTCTCGCTGGTGCCTGAGTGGGACAGGCAGATAATAAACTGAGCCCCCTGCTCCTTCAGGGCATCCACGCACCGGCGGGCATTTTCCGCCGCGTCCCCCAGGGTAAACCCGGAGGAGGGGGCGCAGGCGTGGGAGTCCTCCCCCATCAGGCCAAAGATGCCGTAGGTGACTCCGCCCCGCTCCAAAAGCATATAGTCCTCCACACCGTAGGCGGCCATAGCCCGCTGGATATCCAACTTATTCGGGTTGCCGTCGGCCGGCTTATAGTTGGCCATCAGGAGGGCGGGAGATTTCTCCCCGCTGTCCGCCACAGCGCTGAGCATTTGGGCAAAGCCGGCACCGGTGTGGTCAAACTCGTGGTTTCCGGCGGTGGCGGCGTCGTAGCCCATGGCGCCCATGGTACGCAGCTCCGCACCCTGGGTGGTGTAAAGAGTCTGAATCAGGGAGCCGATGGAGAAGTCCCCCCCGTCCAGGGTGAGGGCGTCCGGGTGGGCGGACCGCTCCCGATCCAGGGCGGTTTTCAGGCGGGCATAGCCGCCGGACTCCCTCCCCTGCCCGTCAGACTGGGGAAGAAAGTGGGAGTGGAGGTCGTGGGTGAAGAGCACCGTGGTGGTATGGCTCCCGGACTCCGCCGCCAGAGCGGGCAGCAGAGCGCACAGCAGCAGGACAGTCAACAAAAACACGGAAACGCGGCGCTTCACTCCAGATACCTCCTTCCGGCCGGACCCTACAAGATCACATCAAATTGAACCGGGCGGTAAAACAGCTCCCGGATCTTCTGTGGATCACCGGTCTGTCCCAGCACCCACATCAGCTTGGTGGCGGCAGCCTCCAGGGTCATGTTGTAGGCCTCCATCAGCTGGAAGCGCTCCTTCACCTGCTGGCCCACCTGATAGACCGACATATCGCTGCCCTCATAGGGCACCTGGGTCATCATCACGATAGTCTTGCCCGCGGACAGCCACTCCTCCATAGCCCGGGCCAGAGGGCCGTTCTCCCCTCCGGGCAGTCCGCCCACGCCGAAGGACTGGAGAATCACCGCCTGATAGCTGTCCTTCAGCAGCTCCAGTGCCTCCGCCCCCATGCCGGGGATCAGGGTGAGCAGCAGCACCTTGTCCTCCAGCCGGTCGTAGAACACAGGCTCTGCCCCGTAGGCGTAGGGCCTGGGGGCCAGATAGCGGATGAGCTTGCCGTCCCGGATCACCGCCCGCTCAGGGTAGTCCACGCAGGAAAAGGCGTTAAAGCTCTTGCTGCGCTCCTTCCGGGCCCGGGTGCCCAGAATCACCCGGCCATCGAAGACCAGGCTCACGTCGTGGGAATCCCTGTCCACCGCATAGCGGAAGCTGTCGTACAGGTTTCGCCGGGCGTCGGTGTCGTTGAGGGCGATGGACTTTTGGGAGCCGGTGATGACAATGGGCTTGGGGGAGTCCTGAATCAGGTAGGACAGAGCGGCGGCGGTGTAGGCCATGGTGTCGGTGCCGTGGGTGATGACAAAGCCGTCAAAGTCGTCATACCGCTCACGGACCGCCCCGGCAATCTTCAGCCAGTGCTCCGGGCTTACGTTGGTGCTGTCCAGATTCATCAGCTGAACGGCCTCCACCCGGCACAGCTCCCCCACTGTGGGGACATGGCTCAGAATTTCATCTGAGGTAATGGCGGGACTGAGCCCGTGGCCGCTCTCCATAGAGGCGATGGTCCCTCCGGTGGCCAGCATCAGGATACGCTTCAAGTCTACAGCTCCTCTCCGTATGTTACAGACACTGCAAATATTTCCCGTACAGGGTCATGGACAACTCGTCGCCGATGGCGTGGACCTGCTCCTCGGTGACCCAGCCCTCGTAGAGGGCCAGCTCCTCCAGACAGCCCACATACCGGCCGGTGGTGTCCTGGATATGCTTGATAGTCTCCCCCGCCGTCAGCAGGCTGTCAGCGGTGCCTGCGTCCAGCCAGGTAAAATTTTTCTCCAGAGGCATAACCTGAAGCTGCCCCCGGCGCATATACTCCAAGTTCACATCGGTAATCTCCAGCTCTCCCCTGGCGGAGGGTTTTAATTGATTGGCAATCTCCATCACCTGGTGGTCATAGAAATACAGACCGGGAATGATGTAGTTGGACTTGGGGTACCGGGGCTTCTCCTCGATGGAGATCGCCCGACCGTCCTTGTCAAACTCCACCACGCCGAAGGGACGGGGGTCCTCCACCCAGTAGCCGAAAACAGTGGCCCCCCGGTCGTTGGCAGCGGCCCGCTTCAGGGTGACGGCCAGGGTGGGGGCGTAAAAGATGTTGTCCCCCAGCACCAGGCAGACCCGGTCATTGCCCACAAATTTCTGGCCGATGAGCAGGGCATCGGCGATGCCCCGGGCCACCGGCTGTTCGGCATACTCGATATGCAGGCCGTACTGACCGCCGTTCCCCAGCAGGGCCTGAAAGACAGGGGTCTCCTCCGGCGGAACAATAATCAAAATATCAGAAATGCCGGCCTGCATCAGGATGGCAATGGGGTAGTAGATCAGCGGCTTGTCGTACACCGGCAGCAGGGGCTTGCACACCGGCTTGGTCATCGGGTACAGGCGGGTTCCCTTCCCCGCCGCTAAGACGATCCCTTTCATACGGCCTCCTCTTCGGCAAAATGCCCTCTGACGGTATGGTTTTCAGAAACTAAAGAGTTATTGGTCTATTTTATCACAGATTTTTATCTTTTACAAGGACAAGCTGTCCACAAGAATAACAACCGGCTGGACCAAAATGCCCTACCGGTTGTTAAAGTTGGTCAAATTTTCAGTTCGGCTCAGCCTTACGCGGCGGCACTCTTCTTGGCGCCCATGCGCTGGAACACCACCACGGCGGCCACAGCGGCCAGACCCACAACGTCGGTGAGGGTACCGGGGATCATCATGCACAGGCCGCCCACGGCGATAAGCACGCGGAACAGGGGGTTGATGGGCCGGTACAGGAAGCCGTTCAGGGCGGCGGCCACGCCGAAGAGGCCCAGCAGGGAGGTCAGTACAATCTGCACCACCTGGACCGCCATCATAGCGGTGGAGGTTCCGGCCTCAAACTGGAACAGCATAGCGGGATTCAGCGCGAAGATATAGGGCACAATGAAGGCCGCTATGGCCAATCGGGTGGCGTTGAAGGCCGTCTTCATGGGGGGCGCCTTGGCAATGGCGGAGCCGGCATAGGCGGCCAGGGCCACGGGAGGGGTGATGTCGGCCACAATGCCGAAGTAGAACACGAAGAAGTGGGCGCAGATCATGGGGATACCGATGCGGGGGTCCACCAGAATGGGCGCGCAGGTGGAGGCCATGATACAGTAGTTGGCGGTGGTGGGCACGCCCATGCCCAGCACGATGCAGCAGATCATGGTGAGGAACAGAGCGATGAGCGCCTGTCCGCCGGACACCCGGACGATGGCGGTAATCAGCTTGGAGGCCAGGCCGGTGGTGGTGATACAGCCGGCCACCAGACCGGCCATAGCGCAGGCGGCGGCCACGCTGATGGTGCCCTTGGCGCCCGCCTCCAGTGCGTCAAAGAACTTGCCCACGGTGATATTGTCGCTCTGGTCCGGATTTTTGGTCACCTTGTTAATAATATTGGTGATGATACCCACCGCGATGGTTACGATGATGGCGATGGTAGCGGAGGTCTGCATGGTGCGCTTGCCGGAGGACACCAGCCAGACCAGCACCACCAGAGGCAGCAGCAGGTAAATCTTGGGCATCAGGGCGCTGAACTTGGGCAGCTGATCCCGGGGAATGCCCTTCAGGCCCAGCTTCTTGGCCTCCAGGTGGACGGCGATGAAGATGCCGGTGAAGTAGAGCACCGCGGGCAGAATGGCCAGCAGAGCGATCTTGCCGTAGTTAAAGGGCTCGCCCACATACTCCGCCATCAGGAAGGCGGCGGCGCCCATGATGGGGGGCATGATCTGACCGCCCGTGGAGGCGGCGGCCTCCACCGCGCCGGCAAACTCGGGCTTGTAGCCCGTTCTCTTCATCATGGGAATGGTGATGGAGCCGGTGGTGACGGTGTTGCCCACCGAGGAGCCAGACACCATGCCGCACAGGGCGGAAGACAGGACGGCCACCTTGGCGGGACCGCCGGAGGCGGAGCCGGCCACCGAGTTGGCCAGGTCAATGAAGAAGTTGGAGATGCCTGTCCGCTCCAGGAAGGCTCCGAAGATGATAAACAGCACGATGTACTTGGCGCACACGTTAATGGGGGCGCCCAGCAGGCCGTTCAGGGTATAGAACAGGTCGTAGAGGGCCTTGTCGTACTTGATGCCCGCGCCGAAGGGCAGGAAGGTGTACAGCATCAGTGCGCCCACCACGCACAGGATGGGCAGGCCCACACACCGGCGGCACAGCTCCACCAGAGACAGGATAGCCAGTACCGCCAGAACGCACATGACAGGATTCAGCGTGATTTTACGGGCCTGTACGGCGTGTTTGAGAACATCGACACCCTGGGCCACGACAAGGCCA
>CATNCS010000035.1 GCA_950097245.1 uncultured Oscillospiraceae bacterium
CTTCACCAGCTGGGCTTCGATCTTCTTGATGTCCTCTCCGCCCTTGCCGATGACCATGCCGGGACGGGCGCAGTGCAGGTAGATGCGGACCTTGGCGTTGTCCCGCTCGATCTCGATCTTGGGGATACCGGCGCCGTAGAGGGTCTTCTTCAGGTAGTCGCGGATCTTCTTGTCCTCCACCAGCAGATCGCCCACCAGCTCATTGCGGGCATACCAGCGGGAGTCCCAATCCTTGATGACGCCCACGCGCAGGCCGTGGGGATTAACTTTCTGTCCCATATCGTTCCTCCTCCCTTAGCGCTCGCTCACGGCGATGGTGACGTGAGAGGTACGCTTGTTGATCCGATAGGCGCGGCCCTGGGCCCGGGGCATGATGCGCTTGATGATGGGGCCGGGGTTGGCGTAGCAGGCGGACACGTACAGCTTCTCAGGGTCCATCTGGTGGTTGTTCTCCGCGTTGGCGGCGGCGCTCTTCAGCAGCTTGAGCACGGGCTCAGAGGCGGCCTTGGGGGTCTGCATCAGGATGGCGGTGGCAACGCCCACATCCTTGCCCCGGATCAGGTCCAGGACGATCTTCACCTTGCGGGGGGAGATCCGCAGATACTTCAAATTCGCTTTTGCTTCCATCTTCGTCTCTCCTCCTTACTTACCGGTCTTGCTGCCCGCGTGACCCCGGAAGGTGCGGGTGGGCACGAACTCGCCCAGCTTGTGGCCCACCATGTCCTCGGTGACATAGACGGGCACGTGCTTGCGGCCGTCGTGCACGGCAAAGGTGTGTCCCACGAAGGAGGGGAAGATGGTGGAGGCGCGGCTCCAGGTCTTCAGAACCTTCTTCTCGTTCTTCTTGTTCAGCTCGTCAACCCGCTTCAGCAGCTCAGGGGCGCAAAAGGGGCCTTTCTTGATACTTCTGCTCATCTTCTACACTCCCTCCTTATTTGCTGCCGCGGCGCTTGACAATAAACTTGTCGGTGCGGTTCTTGGTCTTGCGGGTCTTGTAGCCCAGGGCGGGCTTGCCCCAGGGGGTGACGGGGCCGGGACGGCCCACGGGGCTCTTGCCCTCGCCGCCGCCGTGGGGGTGGTCGTTGGGGTTCATCACGGAGCCGCGGACGGTGGGCCGCCAGCCCATGTGGCGCTTGCGGCCGGCCTTGCCGATCTGGATGTTGGCCCAGTCGGTATTGCCCACCTGGCCGATGGTGGCCTTGCAGTTCTCCCGGATGAGGCGGACCTCGCCGGAGGGGAGGCGGACCTGAGCCATACCGTTCTCCTTGGCCATCAGCTGGGCGGCCACGCCGGCGGCCCGGACCAGCTGAGCCCCCTTGCCGGGGTAGAGCTCGATGTTGTGAATCATCTCGCCCACAGGGATGTTGGCGATAGGCAGGCAGTTGCCGGGCAGGATGTCGGCGTCGGCGCCGGTCATGATGACGTGGCCGGCCTTCAGGCCGTTGGGGGCCAGGATATAGCGGCGCTCGCCGTCCTCATACTCGATGAGGGCGATGTTGGCGGAGCGGTTGGGGTCGTACTGGAGGTTGATGACCTTGGCCTTCCCCTCCTTGTCCCGCTTGAAGTCGATAATGCGGTACTTCTGCTTGTTGCCGCCGCCGTGGTGGCGGACGGTGATCCGGCCGTAGCTGTTGCGGCCCGCGTGCTTCTTGAGCACCTCGGTGAGGGCGCGCTCGGGCTTGGCCTTCTTGTCGATCCCCTCGAAGGCGGACACAGTCATGTGACGGCGGGAGGGGGTTGTGGGCTTATAAGTCTTGATCGCCATGTTTCATTCTCCTCCTTACACCATACCCTCGAAGAACTCGATGGACTTGGAGTCAGCGGTCAGGGTGACCATCGCCTTTTTCCAGCTGGGCCGGCGGCCGGCGGGACGGGCGCCCATGCGCTTCTCCTTCCCCTGCATGTTCAGGGTGTTCACCTTGGCCACCTTCACGCCGAAGATCTCCTCGATGGCCTTGGCAATCTCAATCTTGTTGGCGGTCTTGGCGACCTCAAAGGTGTAGCGCTTCATCTCGGTCTGCTCCATGGACTGCTCGGTGATGATGGGGCGCTTGATGATGTCATAAGCAGTAGCCATTACGCGTACACCTCCTCGATGATAGCCAGGGCAGCCTTGTCGATGACCAGCTGCTTGGCGTTGACAATGTCGTAGACGCTGAGGACCTTGGCGGTGGTGGTGACCACGCCGGGGATGTTCCGGCTGGAGAGCACCACGTTGTTGTCCACCTCAGGGGTAATCACCACAGGCTTGCCGGCCTGGATGGCGTTCAGGAAGCCCTGCATGGTCTTGGTCTTCACCTCGTCCAGCTTCAGGCCGTCCACCACCAGCACATTGCCGGCGGCGGCCTTGGCGGACAGGGCGGACTTCAGGGCCAGGCGGCGGGCCTTCTTGTTCAGGCTGGTGCGGTAGCTGCGGGGCTTGGGGGCAAAGACGATGCCGCCGTGGGTCCACTGGGGGGCCCGGGTGGAGCCCTGGCGGGCGTGGCCGGTGCCCTTCTGGCGCCAGGGCTTCTTGCCGCCGCCGGACACCTCGGCCCGGGTCAGGGCGCTCTGGGTGCCCTGCCGGCAGTTGCCCAGGTGGTTCTTGACGGCCTCGTGGACCACAGCCTGGTTGGGCTCCACGCCGAAGATGGCCTCGGAGAGCTCGATCTCGCCGATCTGCTTACCAGCCATATCATAAAGGTTCGCTTTAGGCATAACTCAATCTCTCCTTTCCTTACTTGTTCCGGGCGGAAGCCTTCTGCGGGTTGACGCGGGCAGACTGCTTCTGCGGGTTGACGCGGCCGCCCTCGGCAGCGTGCTTCTCAATGATGGTCTTAACGGTGTTCTTCACATAGACGATGCCGCCCTTGGGGCCGGGGATGGCGCCGCGCACGGCGATGAGGCCCAGCTCCTCGTCCACCTGGACCACGTCCAGCTTGACGACGGTGACCTGCACATTGCCCATCTGGCCGGCGCCGTCGCGGCCCTTGGCGATGTGGCCGGGGGTGGTGCCGGGGCCCAGAGAGCCCTGGTGGCGGTGGACAGGGCCGCCGCCGTGGGTGTTGCGCTTGACGGCCGCGCCGTGGCGCTTGACAACGCCCTGGAAGCCGTGGCCCTTGCTGGTGCCGGTCACGTCCACGTGGTCGCCGGCGGCGAAGACGTTGGCGGTGAGCACGTCGCCCACCTCGTACTTGGAGCAGTCCTTCAGCGGGAACTCCTTGAGCACCTTCTTGTACTCGGTGAGGCCGGCCTTCTTCTGGTGGCCCAGCTCAGGCTTGGTGAGCTTGCGCTCGGGAATCTCCTGATAACCCAGCTGAATGGCCTCGTAGCCATCCTTCTCGGCGGTCTTCTTCTGCACCACGGTGCAGGGGCCGGCCTGGATGAGGGTGACGGGCACCACCCGGCCGGCTTCATCGAAGATCTGGGTCATGCCGATCTTTTTGCCGATGATCGCTTTCTCCATTGGGATGTTTCCTCCTAATAAAGGTTATTGGTTGGGCGAGGTGACCATTGGACTGTCATTGCTCGGCCAACTTGACCCGTCCGCCTCGATTGGCCCGTCCGGGTGGTCGGGCCCCACGGCGGACCGCGGGTACACAAATTTGTCTGTCCGGCGGTCTTGTAGGGGCGCACATTGTGCGCCCGAACCAAAGCCCTGCCAGACCGGCGGGCACGCATTGCGCGCCCCTACACGCGCCTCTTACAGCTTAATCTCAATCTCCACGCCGGCGGGGAGCTCCAGGCTCATCAGGGCCTCCACGGTCTTGGGGGAGGGCTTGATGACGTCGATGAGGCGCTTATGGATGCGGCGCTCGAACTGCTCCCGGCTGTCCTTATACTTGTGGACGGCCCGCAGGATGGTGACGACCTCCTTCTTGGTGGGCAGGGGGATGGGGCCGGAGACGCTGGAGCCGGTGCGCTTGGCGGTCTCCACGATCTTCTCGGCGCTCTGGTCGATGAGCTGGTGGTCATAGGCCTTGAGGCGGATGCGGATCATTTCTTTCTGAGCTGCCATGTGATTGTTTCCTCCTTGAATACGAATTGAGTTTCTGTTGTCCCTCGCTTCGTCGGTGAGAGTTGTGTTCCACGCTTTCGTGCGTATCACTCCAGGCCACGAAAAAACCGGCACAGTGACAGGCCGGTTTTTACCGCACCCGGCGATATACGCCGTGTACAGCACTCGCTCAGCCGCCCGATCGTCGGACATACTCCGCGGAAGTTACCTCATTTCTGAGCAATCTCCCGCATCATCGCAGACTGCGCCCTTTCAGACGCTCAGCTATCATACAACACTCACCCGTGTGTGTCAACCCCTTTTTGAAAAAATTTTGGCGGATTTTCCGGGATTTGTGCATGGTGTTTTGTGAATTCTTCCGGTCAGAGGCAAATGTAGGGGGCGGCGCCCTCGCCGCCCCGCCTTGCAAAACCGCAGAGCTTCTCAAGGGCGCGCAAAAAAGCCTTCCCCTTCAGGGGGAGGCGCCCCCGAAGGGGAAGGATAAGGTCTCCCCCATCGTCCCGCTCTTCTCCAGCAGGAGGGAGCCGTCCGCCCGGTACAGCCGCAGGTGATAGGGTGCGGAGCCGCTCAGGCTGTAGCTGGCCTTTGGCCGGGCCGCGAACAGCCACACGCCCTTTCCCAGGCGGAAGCCCGGCCCGGACAGCGGTCCGCCCTTATGGGCCTCCAGGGTGATCTCCCCGCCGGCGGCCTCCTCGGGGACGCCGTAGACCAGCACCGCCGTGCTGGTGTACACTCCATATGTGCGATATGTGCGATCTCTGACCAAAAAGACGCTCGGGTCCAGGCTGACAGCCGGGCCGTCCGCCAGGGAGTAGCGGTAAAAGCCGGTGCTGCCGTCCCGTTTTGTCCCCACCCGGACCTCCTCCGGCGTGACGGCCATAATCACGGGGGCGCTTGTCCGGACCTGGACCTCCCCGTCCAGGGAGATGCTCTCATTCTTTTTCAGGCTGAGGACAATTTCTCCCGGGGGCAGCAGGTGGGTGCGCTCCATACGGCGGAACTCCATCTCCATGGTGGGCAGGGGACAGCCCAGCCGTATCCAGATCATGCAGAGAATCAGGGCGATGAAGGCCAGGTCGCAAATCAGAAAGACCCGCTGCTGTTTGGGGTTAAAGTCCTCGTGCCTCATCAGCAGCACCCGCTTGATTTTGCTCCATCTCTTTTTCATCGCACCTTCACCTTCTCTGTCACCGGGACGGACAGCACAAAGCCCCCCACCTCGCTGTCCAGCTCCACCTTCACCACGTCCCCGGGCTGCCAGCCCTCCGCCGGGATGTTCAGGGCCACCTCCGTCCAGCACAGCCCCCACCGACACAGGGTGCCGCTGACCTCCCAGGTCCGGCCGCTCTCGACCACGTCGCCCCACTCGTCCTCCACGGCGTACTCCCGGGTCAGCACCCAGCCCATATAGTGCCGCTGGCCGTCGGGGCCGGTGACATACAGGCTGTTCGCCAGGGCGTCCACGTCGATCTTCTCCCAGGGCCGGGGGGCGGAGGCCCGCAGCACCACCTGGAGGGTATCCACCCCGCCCTTCATTTCGGACTTGTCCAGACAGGCCGCCCCCGTGATCCGGAAGGTGTAGCCCCCCGCCCGGGCGGTCTCTCCGCCCTGAACAGGGCCGTGGAAGCTGGCCCCGCCCCGGCCCCAGAAGCTGGTATACAGAATAAAGCGGTTCCGGTTTCCCACCACCAGCAATGTAAACATCAGCAGGAACACCGCCCACTGGCTGGCCATCCACAGCCAGCCCAGCCAGGGCCGGTGGATTCGGGCCAGCTCCTTTTTAATCTCCTCCGGGTCCCCCATGCCGGCCAGCATCCGCTCCTGGGCCTCCCCCTCCGGGATACCGGGAAACACCCGCCTCAGGTCGGCCAGCTTGTCCTCCATATGGGCCTCCAGCTCCTTGCGGACCCTGGCCCGGTCCACATAGAACCGGATGCCCGAGGTGGCCGTGTCCAGCCACCTGTCCTTTCTGTAGTCAGGAAGCATCTTCTCCCCTCCTCACGCCAGGGCGCTGGCCCCGCCGGACAGCACGCTGTCCACCCCCTGCTGAAAGGCCCCCCACTCCGCCCGCTGGTCGTCCAGCAGCTTTTTCCCCTTCCGGGTGAGCTTGTAGTACTTCCGCATCCGGCCGGTGGGGGCCTCCTGCTGGTAGGAGGACAGGCACCTGTCCTTCTCCAGCCCGTGGAGGATGGGGTACAGGGTGCCCTCCTTCATCTGAAACAGGTCGTTGGACCGCCGGGCCAGCTCCTCGATGATCTGGTAGCCGTACATGTCGCCCCCCTCCAGCAGCGACAGCACCAGCATGGTCCCGCTCCCCGCCATCAGTCCCTTGTCAAACTTCATGGTTCCCATCCTTTCTTTCCTGGGTCTCCGCCCCGGACCCCGCCGCCTTTGAAAAGGCGGGCGAAACCTTTCCCTGCCCCTTGCGGAGCATTGCCTCGTTGCTCTAGGTATAGTATACCTCGATGTTCAAGGTATGTCAACAGCAGAATGAGCCTCCCCGGGCAGGGGAGGCTCATTTTGTCAATATGCACAGGGGCGGGTATTTTTCCGCCAGATATGTCCGCTCTGCGCGGACAGGTCAATTTTCCCCGCTGAAAGGGCCTGTTTTTACCCTTAAAGGGGCCGTTTTGGCCGTCTAACAGGTGTATTATTTTTCACAGATAATACAGGCGGTATTTGACGTCCGTCTCCGGCGCACATCACCGCCGGACCCACTTGCCGAAGAAGGTCTTCTTGAATTTCAGCAGCTCCTCCTGGGCGGGGGCGTATTTGGGGGCCTTTTGCAGGTACTCCACGCCCTTCTTGATATCCTCCGGCACCCCCAGCCCCTGGGTGTAGATGGTGCCCAGGCCGTAGTTGATCAGGTCGGAGCTGTAGTCCACCTCCTGGAACAAACTCAGCGCCTTTTCCGGGTTTTTCTGGCATCCATAGCCGAAAAGGTAACAAATCCCCAGCATATCGTTGCCCCAGGTGTTCTTGTGTCCGCGGGCCTGCTCAAAGAGCTGGACCGCCCGGGCGTAGTCCTGGGGGACGCCGTCCTTCCCCAAAAACAGCAGCTCGCCGGCCCGGTTGGCGCAGCCGATCTGATTCGGGTCCTGGAGGCCCAATTCGTAGCATTTCATGGCCTGAACGCAATCCTTTGGCACCAGTTTGCCGTCCTGGTAGGTCTTTCCAATGTAGTACCAGCTGGACAGCTGGCCCTGCCTGGCGGCGGCAAAGTACAGGTCCAGTGCCTCCTGGGTGCGGCTCCCGTCCTTGATGACGAAGCCGGCGTACCGCTCCTGCCAGTCGGGGTAGCCCAGCTCGGCCCCCCGGCGGGCGATGGCCTCCGCCTTGGACTTGTCGGGCTCCATAACCCCCTCCTCGCCGTCGAAATACAGGTTGTACATGTTCCGGCCGGCAAAGCCCATGCCCCCCTCAAAGGCCCGCTCGAACCAGGGCAGGCATTTCAGCTCGCTCTCCCGCAGCCACTGGCCGAAGGCCGCCTTGGAGGGGAAGTCCTCAGGCCCCTTGTTCTCAATGCGCACCACGTCCAGCCAGAAATAGGTGTTGCCAATCATGTTCATGGCAAACTGACAGCCCATCTGGGCCTTCTCATATACCGCATTCCAGGCGTCCTTCAGGGTGGGGTAGTGGGCCTTCATGGCCTCCTCCATCTCCGGGGTGAGCATCCCGCACCGCATGGCCCCCAGCACCCCCATGGCGCTGCCGTTGACGATGCTCTGGCGGATGAGCTGTTCGGTCACCTCGTCATTCTCCTGGAAGGGGTGGTAGTCCCAGCTGTACTGGGGGCCGGAGGTGCACCGGGACAGGATGTATGCCGCGTCGCCGTCGCCGGCGTTGGCCGCGTCGGCCAGGGGCTGGACGGCCGCCGCCGCCCTCTCCCGGTCGTAGGTGTAGTAGATGGCCTCGATGGCGTTGTCCACCGCGTCGCTGAAATACTTGCCCATTTTTATCCGCTCCTTTTTATCTCATTCCGCAGGGGGCGGTCTCCGTGCCGCCCCGCGTATTACGCCCTGGAACGGGGCGGCGCAGAGGCCGCCCCCTGCATCTCTAACGTTTTGCGTCCTTCTCCAGCTTTTTGGTAACATCCTTCCACTGGGAGAAATCCGGGTCGAAGGTGCCCTCCGACATCTGAATCAGCCACTCCCGGGCCTGGCGGTCGGTGCATTTGGTCTCGAACACCCGCAGCTTATCCGGGTCGGGGCGGCTGGCGTTGGCGGTGATCCGGCCGTCGGAGGCGTCCCCCGCCTTTAAGTACAGATACCGCGGCCCGGCGAAGAGGGCCACCACGGTGTATTTTCCCTCGGCCAGGCCCTCCCCGGCCAGCTCCACATCCCGGCGGGTGAAGGACTCGTAGTCACGGGTGGCCCCGGTGCGGTCGCTGATGGACAGCCGGGCCCTGATCCGCTGCCGGGGCTGGTCCGCCGCCTGGAGGGGCTGCCACCCCGCGATATCCGGGACCCGCTTCTGCTCCAGCAGGTCGGCGAAGGCGGTCCAGGCCTCCCGCTCCCCCACCGGCCTGGCCAGGGCCTGATACTGGCCCCCCGCCATTTTCAGTACCGCGACAAGGGTCATCCCCTGATCGGTGATGCCGCACTCCAGCCGGGAGAAATTTACCCCGTTCAGCCCGGGCACAGGGATAAGCTCCACCGGCTCCAGGGCGAAGCGGGACCCCTGGCCGTTCAGGCCGGTGAGCTGGTCCTCGATGGTCCGCCGGTCGAAGCGGGAGGTCCGCCGGCCCCGGAGGTCGATGAGGGCAAAATCGGCGTTGCTCCCGGCCTCGGACCGCTCCTGGTCCTCCTGCCGGGCCAGCCGCTGGTCCCGGCGGCGGACCACCGAGCTGTTGGTGGCCTGCCACTCCTCGTCGGACTGGCCGGTAAAGTCGGACATATTCTTGTAGCTGTCAAAGAAGGCCTTGGGCGCCCGGAGGCGGAGACAGTCCACAACGGCCTTCAGCTCGTCTGGCTTGCGCAGGGAGGAGGCCTGAATCTGCCGGCGGTCGTCCACAATGTACAGCTCCAGAATCCGCCGGCTCTGCCGGCGGCCGTTGGTGTGGCGGACGACGATTTCGTCCCGGGGGAACACCCCCCGGATGCGGGCGATGGAGGTGACCTCGTCCCCGAAGACCCACTCCCTGCCCACGGCCACCCGGTCGAACCACTGGCCGTTGGCCTGAATGTCCCTGTCCACCATGGCGAAGAGCTCCGCCACAGGCGGGGCCTCGTCGGGGTAGGGCAGCTGGGAGCGGATGGATTTGGCCAGGGTGCTCTTCTCCGGGCAGAAGGCGTCCCGCAGGTCGGTGTAGGCCTCGAACAGCCCCAGTGCCGTGCCCCCCAGGCAGAGCACCGCGGAGAAGATGGTAAAGGCCCAGTCCCCCAGCTCCCAGAGGGTCCGGTCCTCCTGCAGCTGCATGTAGAGGCACACGCCCCCGGCAAAGCCGAAGAACAGATACAGCAGCGCCCAGAACAATTTCGCCAGCCCCTTCCGGGTCCGGTCCAGACAGTAGCCCCCGTCAGGCCCCTCCGGCTGCTGCTTTTTGTTCCACCACATAATAAGCGCAATTACCGGTATGGCAAAGAGCCGCAGCAGAACCGCCAGCAGGATATAGACAATCAGGTTATAAGGCCACTTCAGATAAAACTTCTTCTTCCCGTCCATGCTCCCCACATCCTTTATGCTTCAGCTTGCGCACCCGAGTGCCGGGCGCGCCTTTAGTTTAGCACTTGGGTTGCCTGAAATCAATTCCCATTTTCGTAAAAAAGTACGGTCTTCTGGGACGCAAAAAAAGCCTCCTTTTGAAAGGAGGTGCCCCAGTTCGCAAACTGGGGCGGAGGATTGCGTTTTGCGAAGCAAAACATACGAAGTAAACGAGAATTGGGGAATGTTCTGTAGGGGTGGCCTGTGGCCGTCCTTGTATGGAAATTGCAAGACATGGTTTGCTCCGCATGTTTCGCTGGGCGAAACACAATCCTCAGTCAGCCTGCGGCTGACAGCTCCTTTCAAAAGGAGCCTTGCCGCCTGCGGGCGGGAGACCTCATCCGTCACGGCCTGCGACCGTGCCACCTTCCCCTAAAGGGGAAGGCTGTCGCCTGCGGGCGGGACGGGGGTCAGGGCGTATCCGTCCGCCCGGCCAGGTAGTCCAGGGAGATGTTATAGAAATCAGCCATGCGGATTAGGACCGATAATTGCGGCTCACGTTCACCGGCCTCATAATAGGCGCACGCGCGGGGACTGATTTGAAGTTTTTTTGCGCACTCCTTTTGCGACAGTCCATTTTCATGTCTCAGAAGAAGAAGTCTTTCAGAAAAAATAGACAAAATTGCTCCACCCCTCTTGACTTTGCACACCCGTGCAATTATAATATACCGCGAGATTGCACATGCGTGCAAAACAGGAGGAATTGCGATGAAAACCCTATTAGATATTCTCATGCAGTACGCGGAAGAAAACCTGGTCGTCCGTCTTCAGCGCGAAACCGCCGGCATGACCCGCCTGGCACAGCAAAAGGCGGACGCGCTGACCGGCCGGCTCAGCGCCCTGAGCCCGGACGCGGAAAAATGGCTTGAGGAGCTCAAAGTCGAGTGGGCCGAACTGAACGACAGCCACGAGAAGGCCCTTCTCCTCTCTGGCATCTCCATCGGTCTGGAGCTGGGGCGGCTCTAGTTGAACTTGTAGATCCTCCGGGCCAGGCGGTACAGGGCCACCGACAGCTTCCGCCCCGGGGCGGTGGGCAGGTTGGTGGCGGCGGGGATGGCGAAGTAGCGCATCCGGGTGTACAGCCCCTTGTCCACCGTCCGCAGATACTCCCACAGCCGGGTCCGCTTGCCCAGGGACTCCGGACTGCCCTCCATGGTGAGGAAGATGGAGGAGATGCTCATCATAATAGCCAGATAGTCGTACATATACCTGGCCAGCTTCTTGTTCTTTTGGGCCACATGGCGCAGATTCCAGCAGTCGATCATGTAGTAGTTCACCCGCAGCTGCTGGTCCACCCGGCCCATCATCACGCTCTCGTTCACGCTCTGGTCCGCCCGGCCGATGAAGTAGCGGTACAGGTCCACATCCATATAGTAGATGTTGCGCACATGGGGCAGAGGCTCGTAGACGAAGATGTTGTCCACATAGAAGGTGTGTTTGGGCAGCTCCAGCCCGCAGTCCCGCAAAATCCGGGTACGGTAGATCACAGAGTGCATCAGCAGGTACTGCCCCGGCTTGAACCGGCCGATGTGCTTCCAGTTGAACACCCGGCCCACAGGGAACACGTTGCGGTAGTTCACCGGCCGCTGAGTGTTGTCCTCCACGTGCTCATAGACGTAGTTGGCAATCATCAGGTCGACGGGCCTGCCGTCCCGCTGGAACTGGCGCAGCTTGTCCAGCACCTGGTGGAGGGCGTCCACGTCCAGCCAGTCGTCGGAGTCCACCACCTTGTAGTAGATGCCCTGGGCGTTTCGGATGCCCTGGTTCACCCCCTCGCCGTGGCCGCCGTTGGGCTGGTGGATGGTCCGGATGATATCGGGGTACTGCTCCGCGTACCGGTCGCAGATGGCCGGGGTGTCATCCCTGGTGGAGCCGTCGTCCACCAGGATGATCTCAATGTCGTCCCCCCCCTGGAGCAGGGTCTCCACGCAGTGGTCCATATAGGCCGCCGAGTTGTAGCAGGGGACGGCGAAGGTGATTAGCTTTTCCATGGTCGATTTCTCCTAATTTCAGTTTTCTGTAGGGGGCGGCCTCTGTGCCGCCCCCTGTGTTGGGCGTTAATCCGGCGGGGCGGCGCGGAGGCCGCCCCCTACAGGAAGGGTTACAGCCGCTCCGCCAGGTCCAGGGCCCGGGCGGCGATGGCGTCCATGTTGTAGTATTTGTACTCCGCCAGCCGGCCCAGCAGGTGGAGCTGGGGCTTTTTGTCCGCCTCCGCCTTGTATTTGGCGTAGAGGGCGTTGTTCTCGGGGTTGATGATGGCGTAGTAGGGGGTCTCCCGGGGGTCACCGATGTAGGGGCGGGAGTACTCCTTTACAATCGTCGTCACCCCGGGCAGGTCCTGGCCGGTGAGGTGCTTGAACTCGGTGATGCGGGTGAAGTCTTGGTCTACGGTGTAGTTCACTGTGCCGTGAGTCTGGAAGCAGTCCTGAGACAGCGTCTCGAAGTTGAAGTCCAGGGTGCGGTAGGGCAGACGGCCGTAGCACAGGCCGAAGAACTCGTCCAGGGGGCCAGTGTACACCAGTGGGACGGGCAGGGGCAGCCCCGCCCCCTGGAGGAGGATGTCGTACTCCTCCAGGGAGAGGTACTGGCGCACGTCGGTATTGAGCAGGACCTCGATATTGGGGTGGTCCAGCATCCGCTCAAACATTTTGGTGTAGCCCTCCGCCGGCATGCCCTGGTAGGCGTCCTGGAAGTAGCGATCGTCCCGGGACAGGCGCACCGGTACCCGGGCGGTGGTGGCGGGGTCGATGTCCTCCGGCTTCTGGCCCCACTGCTTCATGGTGTAGTGGACGAAGACGTGCTCGTACACGTAGTCCGCTATGGCGGCAATCTCCGGGTCCGGGTTCTGCCGCAGCTCCAGGATGGTCACCTGGCTCTGGGCGGGGTAGGCGTCCAGCAGCTTCTGGCCCAGACGCTCTCCCTCCTGCTCCCCGAAGGCGTTTTTCAGGGAGTCCAGGTTGAAGGGCACCGGGAAGAAAAACCGGCCGTCCGTTTTTTTATGGGCCGGGACCACCTCCGGGTTATCCCGGGGGATATTGGCAATCACCCGGTGCTGGTAGCGCCGCCATTGGGTGAACCGGGACAGGAAGTCGAACACCGCTTTATTGTTGGTGTGGAAGATGTGGGGGCCGTATTTGTGGATGAGCACCCCCGCCTCGTCCAGGCAGTCGTAGGCGTTGCCGGCGATGTGGTCCCGGCGCTCGAAGACCCGCACCCGCTTCCCCTTCTCCGCCAGGGCCCGGGCCGTCACCGCCCCGGCGTAGCCCGCCCCGGCAATCCATATGTCAAACCGTTCCAAAATCAGTCCATCCTTTCACCGGAAAATTTTTCATCCGCTATAGTATAGCACAATTTCCCGGGAAAACAAATTAAAATTCCTTTAAACCGCAAAAAAGCCGCCCTGACAAGGCGTTGAGATAAGAAACCCTTTGCAGGGGCGCATAATATGCGCCCGCGGGCGGCTAATAGCCGCCCCTACAGGACTTCTTAAAACAACGCCCCATCGGGGCGGCTTTAATTTTTTTAAAAGAGGCTTGACAAGCCGCCGGAAATGTATTATTGTATTAAGCGTATAATACAGATTGAGGAGGCACCGCCATGGACTGGAATCTGGACAACGGCCGGCCCATCTGGCCTCAGCTGGCCCAGCAGCTGGCCCGGCGGATCATCGCCGGGGTCTATCCCCCGGGGAGCAGGCTGCCCTCGGTGCGGGAGCTGGCGGCGGAGGCGGGGGTCAATCCCAACACCATGCAGCGGGCCCTGGCCCAGCTGGAGCAGGAGGGTCTGGCCAGAGCCGACCGCACGGCGGGCCGGCTGGTCACCCGGGATGTGCAGATTTTGGATGCCGCCCGCCTGCGGGAGGCCCAGGCGGTGATCCAGGGGTATTTCGAGGCCATGTCCGCCCTGGGCTACTCCCGGGAACAGGCGGCGGAGCTGATAAAGGAGGAGTTTTTGTGAGCGACTGTTTAATCGAGTGCCGGGGGCTGTATAAGTCCTACGGCCTGCGCCCCGCCCTGCGGGGGGTGGACCTGGAGGTGGGCCCGGGGCGGATTGTGGGCCTGCTGGGCCCCAACGGCAGCGGCAAGACCACCCTCATCAAGCTGCTGTGCGGCCTGCTCCAGCCCACCACCGGCTGGCTGGCGGTGGACGGCCGGGCCGTGGGGCCCTACACCAAGTCGGTGGTCAGCTACCTGCCCGACCGGATGTACTTCGCCGACTGGATGAAGGCTACCGACCTGTTCGACCTGTTCCGGGATTTTTACCAGGATTTTGAGTATGAGAAGGCCATGTCCATGTGCCGCTCCCTGGGGGTGGAGCCGGGGGACCGGCTGAAGGCTATGTCCAAGGGCACCAAGGAGAAGGTCCAGCTGGTGCTGGTTATGGCCCGGAGCGCCAAGCTGTACCTGCTGGACGAGCCCATCGCCGGAGTGGACCCGGCCGCCCGGGACTTTATCCTGCGCACCATCCTGACCAACTACAACGAGGAGGGCACCGTCCTCATCTCCACCCACCTGATCTCCGACGTGGAGAAGGTGCTGGACGAGGCCGTTTTCCTCAAGGAAGGCAAGATTATGCTCCACGCCACGGTGGACGATATCCGGGAGAAGGAGGGCAAGAGTGTGGACGCCCTCTTTCGGGAGATTTTTCGGGCGGAGCCCATGTGGGAAGGGGGAGAGCTCTGATGCTGCTGAAATTGTTAAAATACGACTTTAGGGCCATGTGGAAGCAGTTTTCCCTCATCTGGGGGGCGGCGCTGGCCCTGGCCCTGGTGAACCGGTTCACTGTGTTCCGGGACGCGGGCAACAACGTGCACAGCAACTCCGACCTGCTCCTGTTCGCCTTCATGTGCGTCATTGTGGCCATGTTCGTCATTGCCATAATCTTTGTGGTCAACCGGTTTTCCAAGGGCCTGCTGGGCAATGAGGGCTACCTGATGCACACCCTGCCCGTCCGGTCCTGGCAGCTGGTGCTGTCCAAGCTGATCTGCGGCGTGGTCAACTGGGTGGTCTGCGGGGTGGTGGCTCTGGTCTCCCCCTTTATCATGGCCCCCCTCAACTGGGCCGAGCTGTTCCAGTTCCCCGTCTGGTCGGATATCCTTCAGGGGATTATGAAGCACCCCGGCACGCTGGTGCTGATGGCGGAGTTCTGCCTGGCAACCTTCTCCTTCCTGACACTGTTCATCGCGTCCATGTATCTGGCGATGGCCGTGGGGCACCTGTTCTCCCGCCACCGGCGGCTGGTCAGCGTGGCCGCCTTCATCGGGCTGTATATTCTGATCGCCAATCTGTACGAGCGGGTGTTTTCCTACAGCGGCGTCCAGTCCCTGATGGATATGGCCACCGCCAACGCCTACGGCTCTATGCTCACCGCCAGCGCAACCACGCTCATTCCCGCCGCAGTATTTCTGGCCGCGGTGTGCTGGATTTTGGAGAACAAGCTGAATCTGGAGTAGGGGCCGCCGCCCTCGGCGGCCCGCCTGAAAGGATACACCCCAAGGATGCGGGGCGGCGAAGGCGCCGCCCCCTACTTTTTGCGTTTTTTCTTGCTCAAGCGCTTCAAATGCGGTATAATAAGGCACCTTACAAACCACCGGACGAGAAGGAGGACCACTATGCTGCGTGTATTTCTGGTCGAGGACGAGAGCACCATCCGGGAGACCCTGCGGGACACGGTGCCCTGGGCCCAGTGCGGCTACGAGTTCGCCGGGGAGGCCGGCGACGGGGAGATGGCCCTCCCCCTGATCCGCCAGGCCAAGCCTGACGTGCTGATTACCGACATCAAGATGCCCTTTATGGACGGCCTGGACCTGAGCCGGCTGGTGCTGCGGGAGTTCCCCAACGTAAAAATCGTCATCATCTCCGGCTACGACGACTTCGAGTACGCCCGCCAGGCCATCGACATCGGGGTGGAGCGGTTTCTGCTCAAGCCCGTCACCAAGAACAGCCTGATGGGGGTGCTGGACGAGCTGCGGGAGAAGGTGAAGGGGGAGCGGGCCCAGCACAACTACCTGACCCAGTTCCACCAGGAGGCCCAGGAGTATGAGCAGTACGCCCGCCGCCGCTTCTTCGAGCGGATGGTGGGGGGACAGCTCACCGTCCAGCAGATCTATGAGGAGGCGGCCAAGCTGGACCTGGACCTGCGGGCCCAGTGCTACACCATCGCCCTGTTCTCCATCCTGCCCAAGGAGGCCGGCGAGTCCTACTCCGAGCCCGCCGCCCGGGTGCGGGACGCCCTGCTGGAGCACTTTATGAAGTACCCGGAGTACCTGCTGCTGCGGTGGAACCTGAATACATACGTCGTCCTCATCAAGGCGGACAAGGACAAGATGGACGGCTGCATCCGCCGGTGCATCGACTCGGTGCGGGAGCAGTATGAGTCCTGCGCCCCGGATCAGAGCTGGTCGCTGGCCATGGGCACCCCCACCCAGCGGCTCAGCGCCCTGCCCGCCTGCTTTGAGGAGGTGTCCCGCCTGTGGGCCTGCCGGTACATCCTGCCCCGGCAGCACGTCCTGTCCGCCGAGACGGTGGGCTTTCTCACCCGGCAGGACGACGGGGACAACCTGGCCGGCCTGGACCCGGCCAAGGTCAACCCCTCCATCTGGCAGGGGGTGCTCCAGTCCGCCGCCGCCGAGGAGATTCCCAGCTTTGTGGACGAGTACCTCCTCAGCCTGTCTCAGGCCCTGGGGTCCCAGCCCTTCTGCCAGTACCTGATGCTCAGCGTCCGCTTTACCGCCACCGCCTTTGTCACCGGACTGGGCGTCAGCCCGGAGGAGTTCTTCTCCCTGCTGGACTGCCTGGAGCTGACGGGCCAGAATGTGACCCAGGGGGACCTGAAGCACTACCTCACCCAGGTGCTCTTTCAGGCGGCCACCCTGCGGGACAAGGCCTCCAGCAGCCAGTACGGCTCTCTGCTGGGCCAGGCGGTGGAGTTTATCGACAGCCACTTCACCGACGACTCCCTCTCCCTGAACCTGGTGGCCCGGGAGATCAACATCAGCGCCAACTATCTGTCCGCCGTCTTCAGCCAGGAGATGGGGGTCACCTTCACCGAGTATGTCACCGGCAAGCGGATGGAGAAGGCCCGGGAGCTGCTCCGCTCCACCGACAAGCGCTCCGGGGAGATCGCCTTCGCCGTGGGCTACCGGGACCCCCACTACTTCTCCTTCCTCTTTAAAAAGACCCAGGGGTGCACCCCCCGGGACTACCGGGCGGGAGGGGGCCGGCGGGCATGACGGCTCCTTCCGGGCGCCCCGCCTCCGTCCAGCGCCGGCTGCGGGGGCTCATCTTTACCTTTGTGCTGCTGGCCGTCCTGATTCTGGCCGCCGCCTTCTCCCTGCTGATCCGGTACAACAGCCGGTACAAGGACCTGATGTACAACGTGACCACCGCCTCTGAGTTCAACCAGGACTTCAAGGCCAGCATCGACCTGAAGATGTACTACTATGTCATTGAGAGCCAGTACTCCGAGGGCCTGCCCCTGGAGGAGGTGCGCTCCGCCCAGCAACTGGCCCGGGACCTGCTGTCCACCACCACCGAGAAGGACAGCCGGACGGCCATCTCCAGCGTGCTCAGCCTGTGCCAAAACCTGGAGGAGAAGATATATCAGCTCCGGGACACCGGCAGCTACGACCAGCGCCAGACCCAGCTGGAGAACAACATCTACGTCCTCACCTCCCTGATTCAGGAGTATATGTACAACTACCTCTACTACGAGGCGGCCCGCCTCAACGCCCTCCAGAGCCAGACCGGGCGGCAGCTGGTGGCCGACTTTCTCCTGATTGCCGCCGTCACCGGCCTGCTGGTGCTGTTCTTCACTTGGCGGGCCGCCCGGCTGGGCCGGTCCATCACAAGGCCCATCGCCGCCCTGTGCGCCCGGGTGGAGGGGATCGACAGCGGCGAGCTGGAGGAGCGGCAGCCTATCCAGGCGGAGGAGTATGAGATACGCACCCTCAGCGAGGGCTTTGAGCGCATGGTGGGCCGGCTGGACCGGCAGATTCAGGAGACCTCCCGCAACCAGGAGAGCCTGCGCCGGACGGAGCTGGCCCTGATTCAGGCCCAGGTCAGCCCCCACTTTCTCTACAACACCATGGACACCATCATCTGGCTCATTGAGGCGGAGAAGACCCAGGAGGCGGTGGAGATGGTGTCCAGCCTGTCCTCCTTCTTCCGCCACTCTCTCAGCCGGGGGAGGGATGTCATCACCCTGGGGGAGGAGGAGGAGCATGTGCGCAGCTACCTCCAGATCCAGCAGGTGCGCTACAAGGACATCATGCGCTACACCATCAACCTCGCCCCGGAGCTGGGGGACGTGCTCATCCCCAAGCTCACCCTCCAGCCCCTGGTGGAAAACGCCCTGTACCACGGCGTTAAGCTGAAGCGGGGGCCGGGCCACATCTATGTGGTGGGCCGGGCCGAGGGGGAGGACATCCTCCTTCAGGTCACCGACGACGGGGTGGGCATGTCCCCGGAGCGGCTGGAGGAGCTGCGCTCCGCCCTGGACCGGGGGGAGCGGGTGGGCTTCGGCCTGTCCACCGTCCATGAGCGGGTGCGGCTGTTCTTCGGTCCGCCCTACGGCCTGTCCATCTCCAGCCAGCAGGGGGTGGGCACCACCATCAGCGTGCGCATCCCCCGCAGGAAGGAGGGAGCCCTGTGAAAAAGCTCCTTGGGGTGTTTGCCCTTCTGTGTCTGCTGGCCTCCTGCGCCCCGGGCCGGCAGCCGGTTGAGGAGGAGCCCCCCGCCCTCACCGTCATCGGAGTGAGCCAGCTGGGGTCAGAATCCGGGTTCCGGGTGGCCAACTCCGAGTCCATCCGCTCCGCCTTCTCCGAGGAGGCGGGCTACCGGCTGCTCTTCGACGACGCCCGCCAGAAGCAGGAGAACCAGATCGCCGCCATCCGCAAGTTCATCCAGCAGCAGGTGGACTGCATCGTCCTCATGCCCCTGTGCGTCACCGGGTGGGACTCGGTGCTTCAGGAGGCCAGGGAGGCGGGCATCCCTGTCATCCTGGTGGACCGGACCATTGAGACGGAGGACGAGAGCCTCTATGCCGCCCATGTGGGCTCCGACTTCCAGTGGGAGGGGGAGCAGGCCGCCGCCTGGCTGGAGGACGCCTTTCAGGACGCCCCCGGCCCGGTAAATATCCTCCACATCCAGGGGATGCTGGGCTCCAGCGCCCAGCTGGAGCGGTCCGCCGCCCTGGAGGAGGCGGTGGACCGGCACGAGAGCTGGACCATCCTCGCTCAGCTGGACGGCGACTTTACCCAGGCCAAGGCCTATGAGGAGACGGCCAACTGGCTGGACAGCCAGCCCGGGCGCCCCCACATCCACGCCCTCTACTGCGAGAACGACAGCTCCGCCTTCGGGGCCATCCAGGCCCTGGAGGAGCGGGGCTACACCTGCGGCGAGGAGGGGGTGCGGGTGATCTCCTTCGACGCCACCCGTCAGGGGCTGGCCTGCTGTATGGAGGGCAGGATCTCCCTGGAGGTGGAGTGCAACCCCCTGATGGGCCCCCTGGTGGAGGAGGTCATCCGGACCCTGAAGGAGGGCGGCACTCCGGACAAGCACTACTACACCCGGGAGCGGCTGTTCACCCCCGGGACCCTGTCGCAGGACCTCATTGATCGGCGGCCCTACTGAACGGAAACCGCCCCCGGCCTGGCCGGGGGCGGTTTGATTAACCCTGTCCGTAGTAGGCGCCGGGGCCGTGCTTGCGGAAGTAGTGCTTGTCCTGGTAGCGCTGGGGGGCGGGGCCCGCCGCGGCCCGGACCTGGCGGGTGAGAATGGCCATCTTGGCCACCTCCTCCAGCACCACCCCGTGGTACACCGCCTGCGCCGCGTCCTTGCCCCAGGTGAAGGGGCCGTGGCTGGCGCAGATTACCCCGGGGACGGCGGTGGGCTCAATGCACCGCTCCCGGAAGGTCTCCACGATGATTTTGCCGGTGTTCCGCTCATAGTCCTCCTCCAGCTCCCCCTGGGTGAGATGGCGGGCGCAGGGGATGGAGCCGTAGAAGTAGTCGGCGTGGGTGGTGCCAAAGCAGGGGATGTCCTCCCCCGCCTGGGCCCAGGCCACCGCGTGGGGGCTGTGGGTGTGGACGATGCCGCCAATCCCCGGGAAGGCCTTGTAAAGCTCGATGTGGGTTTTGGTGTCGCTGGAGGGCTTCCACTTGCCCTCCGCCACCCTGCCGGTCTCCAGCTCCACCACCACCATGTCCTCCGCGGTCATGCCGTTGTACTCCACCCCGGAGGGCTTGATGACCATCAGGCCCCTGTCCCGGTCCACGGCCGACACGTTGCCCCAGGTGAAGGTGACCAGGTTGTATTTGGGCAGGAGGAGGTTGGCCTCTAATACCTCTTGCTTGAGTGCTTCTAACATGTTGTTTCCCCCTTTTTTACGTGTAGGGGCCGCCGCCCTCGGCGGCCCTTCTCTCATGAAATGGCGGGCCGCCCAGGGGGGCGGCCCCTACAGGGTTTCCCCGCGGTGGATGTTATTTCAGCTTCCAGGCCAGGTCGGACAGGAACAGGTCGTGCTCCAGGGACTCCACGGTGGTGTCCCTGGTGATGTGGACGAACTCGATGTCCAGCATGGTACACCAGTCCTTCATCTGCTCGGCGGTGACGTCGTAGCTGAGGACGGTGTGGTGGGCGCCGCCGGCGGTGATCCAGCACTCCACCCCGGTGGTGAGGGAGGGCTCCGCCTGCCACATCACCCGGGCCACGGGCAGGTTGGGCATGGGCAGGATGGGCTTGACGCAGTGGATGTCCTGGCAGATCAGGCGCAGGCGGCCGCCCATGTCGATGAGGCTGACCACAATGGCGTCCCCCTCCTTGCCCTCGAAGACCAGGCGGGCGGGGTCCTTCTCGTTCATGCCGATGCCAAGATGGTGGGTCTCAATCCGGGGCTTCTGGGCGGCGCAGCAGGGGCAGACCTCCAGCATGTGGGCACCCAGGGAGTACTCCTTGCCGGGCTCCAGGTTGTAGGTGTAGTCCTCCATGAACAGGGAACAGCCGTTGCCGTTCTCCCCCATGGCCTTGAGGATGGCCGTCATGGCGGCCACCTTCCAGTCGCCCTCGCCGCCGTAGCCGTAGCCCTGAGCCATCAGGTGCTGAGAGGCCAGGCCGGGGAGCTGCTCCATGCCGTACAAGTCCTGGAAGGTGTTGGAGAAGGCCTTGCAGCCCTGTTCGTCCAGCATCTTCTTGATGGCGATCTCCTCCCGGGCCTGGTAGCGGATGTGGTCCAGCTTGTCGGTGGCGATGTCGTAGCTGGCCTTGTAGGTGTCCATCAGGGCGTCGATCTCGGCGTCGGTGACGGCGTCCATCACCTTCACCAGGTCGCCTACGGCCCAGGTGTTCACCTGCCAGCCCAGCCTGGTCTGGACCTCCACCTTGTCACCCTCGGTGACGGCCACCTCACGCATATTGTCGCCGAAGCGCATGACCTTCATGGACTTGGACACGGCCACGCCCACGGCCGCTTTCATCCAGCTGCCGATCCGCTGCTGGACGGCCCCGTCCTTCCAGTAGCCGGCGATGACCTTCCGGGGCTTGCGGAGACGGGCCCCGATGAAGCCGTGCTCCCGGTCGCCGTGGGCGGCCTGGTTCAGGTTCATGAAGTCCATGTCGATCTCCTCGTTGGGGATCGCCTGGTTGTACTGGGTGGCGAAGTGGCACCAGGGCTTTTGCAGGTCACGCAGGCCGTCGATCCACATCTTGCTGGGGGAAAAGGTGTGGCACCAGGTGATGATTCCGGCACAGGTGTCGTCGTAGTTGGCCTCCTTGGCCACGTCGGCGATCTCCTTGTTGGTCTTGGCGGTCACCTTGTAGACCAGGGGGAAGGGCAGCGTTTTGGACAGCTCGTCCGCCATCTCCTGGGCCCGGGCCGCTACCGTCTCCAGCACCTCGGGGCCGTACAGGAACTGACTTCCAACAACAAACCAGAATGAATAATTCATAAAAATTCCTCCTTGTAGGGGCGGATATTATCCGCCCGTAAAAAATCAGGAACAGAGCCGGCGGGCGGATGATATCCGCCCCTACCGTGGGGCCCGACCACCTGGGCGGGCCAGCAATACAGGGATGCCCCGCTCAGGTGATCGGGGCCCACAAAGCTCGGATTACAGCGCAGCCACCGCCGTCTTTTCCACCTCTAAGAGGGCCTTGTACCGCTGGATGTAGGCGTTGAAGCCCTCCACGCAGGCGGGGTCGGGCTGGACGGTGGAGCCGGTGGTCCCGGCAAAGACCTTGGCGGACAGAAAGTCCTCCAGGGTCTCCCCCTCGCCGCGGTTCAGCAGGAAGGAGGCCAGCAGAGCCATGCCGTAGGGGCCGCCCTCCCCGGCGGTCTCCATGCAGGTGACGGGGGCGCCGCAGGCGGCGGCCATGTAGCTCTGGCCTACCACGGGGGTCTTGAACAAGCCGCCGTGGCCCGTCAGGGAGTCGATGGCCACGTGCTCGGCGGCCAGGATGTCCATGCCGATTTTCAGGGTGGACATGGTGGAGTAGAGCTGGGCCCGGAAGAAGTTGGCCAGGGTGAACTTCGTCTCGGGGGTGCGGGCCACCAGGGGCCGGCCCGCGTCCATGTGGGTGACCCCCTCCCCGGCCAGGTAGTTGCACACCAGCACCCCGCCGCAGTCCGGGTCGCCCTCCAGGCTCTTCTCATAGAGCTTCGTATAGAGCTCACCGGCGGAGGGGGCCGCCCCGAAGAGCTTTGCGGTCTCCCTCAGGACAGTTACCCAGGCGTTGGTGTCGTTGGTGCAGTTGTTGCAGTGGACCATGGCCACCGGGGCCCCGGTGGGGGTGGTGACCATGTCGATCTCCTCATAGACCTTCTTCAGCGACTTTTCCAGCACCACCATGGAGAAGATAGAGGTGCCGGCGGACACGTTGCCCGTCCGGGGGGCCACGGCGTTGGTGGCCGTCATGCCGGTGCCCGCGTCCCCCTCGGCGGGGGCGAAGGGAATCCCCACGGGGAGCAGATGATCCAGCATGGCCGCGCCGGACTCTGTCAGTCTGCCCGCGTCCTGGCCGGCCACCAGCACCTTGGGCAGCAGGTCCCGCAGCTTCCAGGGGAGCTTCTCAATCGCCGGGAGGCGGTCGAATTTCTCCACCATTTCCTGGTCGTAGTCCAGGGCGGCGCTGTCGATGGGGAACATGCCGCTGGCCTCGCCGATGCCAATGGCGTTGACACCGGTGAGCTTGTAGTGGATGTACCCCGCCAGGGTGGTGATGTGGGCGATGCGGGGGACGTGGTCCTCCTTGTTCAGCACCGCCTGATACAGGTGGGCGATGGACCAGCGCTGGGGGATGTTGAAGCCGAACAGCTCCGTCAGCTCCGCCGCGGCCTGGCCGGTGATGGTGTTCTGCCAGGTGCGGAAGGGGGTGAGCAGGTTCCAGTCCTTGTCGAAGGCCAGATAGCCGTGCATCATGGCGGACACGCCGGCGGCGGCGATCTCTTCCCGGTTTTGCACCTGGGACAGGGCGGACTTCAGGCCGGTCCACACCTCGTCCAGGGGGTAGGTCCAGATGCCGTTTTCATAGGCGGAGGCCCAGGTGTAGTCCCCGGAGGAGACGGGCCTGAACGCGCCGTCGATGGCAACGGCCTTGATGCGGGTGGAGCCCAGTTCGATGCCTAAGCAGGTTTTCATGGCGTGTTCCCCCTTACTTCTTGTTCTTACGCAATAGCACGATGCTCTGAATGACGAGGAACAGGCAGAGCATGGCGGCCACGGTGATGTTGGACCACCAGGCCTGGTCGAAGCCCAGAGAGGCGACGATGCGCTTGATGGTGTTCAGACTGAGTACGCCGAAGAAGGTGCCGGCTATGTTGCCCACGCCGCCGGTCAGCAGAGTGCCGCCGATGATGGAGGAGGCGATGGCGTTCATCTCGTCCCCCGCCGCGTTGGCCACGTCGCCGCTGCCCACATGGAGGAAATAGAGGATGCCGCCCAGGCCGGCCAGCAGAGAGCACAGCACATGGGCCAGGAATTTGGTGCGGCGCACGTTGATGCCCAGCATATTGGCGCTCTGATTGTTGCCGCCCACGGCGTAGAAGGCGCGGCCCAGCCTGGTCCAGCGCAGTAGGCAGAACAGCAGGACCACCACCACCAGGGCGATGATGACGCCCACCTCCACATAGGCGGGGATATAGTTGCCCAGTTTATTAGGGGCGCCCAGACCGGGTACGGTGATGCGCAGCTCTTTTACGGCGAGAAAGCCCTCGTTGGTCACCCGGACCGGCTCTTTGCTGACGATCGTCGTCATGCCTTTGGCAAAGAACATGCCTGCCAGAGAGATGATGAAGGGCTGGATGCCCAGGTGGGCCACCAGGAAGCCCTGGAACACGCCAAAGGCCATGCCGATGCCAAGGCCGATGAGAATTACGGTGAACACATTGCCGCCCTGCCGCTCCAGGTTCACCGCACTGGTCATACACACCAGACAGGTGACGGCGCCCACGCTGATGTCGATGCCGCCGGTAATCATCACGATGCTCATGCCGCAGGAGAGCACGATGAGGGAGGCGTTGTTGTTCAGAATGTTGAGGAAATTCTGGGGCTTGGCGAAGCTGCCGCCCAGAAAAACGATGGCGTACAGGTACAGGATGAAGAATACCACCACCGTGATGGTGAGCAGCAGATTGGTGTCGCTCATGGCGGCCCGCTCCTTCAGCCGGCCCCGGTTATCGACCGCGATCCCTTTCGGCATGTCAGGCCACCTCCTTTGACGCCTTTGCGGGCGCTTTCTTCATGTTGGCCAGCTTCTCCCGCACCACCGGGGCGCTGAGCACCACCAGCAGAATGACCACCACCGCCTTGTAGGCGGGAAGGGCCGTGGAGGGCACCTCGTACTTGTAGAGGGTGGTGG
>CATNCS010000036.1 GCA_950097245.1 uncultured Oscillospiraceae bacterium
GGTAGACACCGCCACCGCCAAGTTTGATGAGACTGTAGAGCTCCATGTGAAGCTGGGCGTGGACTCCCGCCACGCCGACCAGCAGGTCCGCGGCGCCATCGTCCTGCCCCACGGCACCGGCAAGACCCAGCGGGTGCTGGTGTTCGCCAAGGCCGCCAAGGCCGACGAGGCCAAGGCCGCCGGCGCCGACTTTGTGGGCGAGATGGACCTGGTGGAGAAGATCCAGAAGGAGAACTGGTTCGACTTCGACGTCGTCGTCGCCACCCCCGACATGATGGGCGTGGTGGGCCGCCTGGGTAAGGTGCTGGGCCCCAAGGGCCTGATGCCCTCCCCCAAGGCCGGCACCGTCACCATGGACGTGACCAAGGCCGTCCACGAGATCAAGGCCGGTAAGGTGGAGTACCGCCTGGACAAGACCAACATCATCCACTGCCCCATCGGCAAGGTGTCCTTCGGCCCTGAGAAGCTCAGTGAGAACTTTGCCGCCCTCATGGGCGCCATCATCAAGGCCAAGCCCGCCGCCGCCAAGGGCCAGTATATCAAGAGCTGCACTGTGGCCTCCACCATGGGCCCCGGCGTCAAGGTCAACGGCGCCAAGCTGGCGTAATTTGATTCTTTGATAAAGCCCCCCGACACTGTCGGGGGGGCTTTATTGACCTTGATTTGATTTCCTCAGAAGGGAGTATGCTTCGAGCAAGATACACATATGGGTCATTTAATGATTAAAAATATTACAATTTCTGTAATCTTTTCTTTGCTTTTCGTGTGTTTTTGCAGTTGTTCGAATCAATCGCAGGCAAATGCATCTGAGCCCCAAGTAAATACATCAATGATGCAGCTCAACGAAGATGGGACAATGACAGAAGTAGAGAAACTTGAACCAGTAGAGGGTCAGTTGACCACGGAAGAGCTGATTTCCATAGAAGGGGAAATTGAGGAGTTGCTGGAGGGTCAGAGCTATATCGAGGGGGCCTCCGCCACACTCTTCTATCAGGAGGGGGAACCGGAAAAGGTGTGTTTTCAGGTTACCTTAATAGGCGACGGGCTGGAGGAGCACGTAGATGAAATATCCGCTCTGATTGTGGGTAAGCTGGATTCCTGTGATTTGGAGAACTCGTTTATTAATGATGCTGTGGGCCATGTGATTTATCCAGCGCAATCATGACAGGAAATCCCCCGACTTTGACAGTCGGGGGATTTGCACTTTACTATTATGCTAATTTCCATACAGAATAATTTTTTCCAGTTTCTTCGATATATGGACAGTCGGCCCAAGGGTGAAGCCAAAGACCACCAGCCCCCCACTTTGAAACTACTTTATTTACTCCAATTGGAGACGATAATGAATTGACTATTCCAATATGGCTTGGCCCTAATCCCCATATGGACTCATTAAAACCATAAACAAATATATCTCCTTTTTGAATTTCGCTTATAGATTTAGAATAATTGTCAGAACTATAAGTATTAGGATAATAATAGGCAATCAACCTATATGACCCATCAGAAAAATATGTCCATGGGCCATTTTCATATCCTTGTACAATCTGCATCCAATAATCATTATCATAAGACTGACTGTATAAAGCATAAGAAAGACAATTATATGCAGGTAAGTTTTGATAAGATGCACCTCTTAATAAAGTGGCATTCGGATATTTCAGTTTATCTTCCTCTAATGATTTTTGCATTTCTTTTTCAGTAAAAACATCCCACCCTAACAATCCGGATTTAACTCCTTATGTTCGCCCTGCTATAACTGGAACAGAGTTTTGTTTTGGGGTTAGTACAGTCTTAATTTGGCATGGATCAGAGAGAAGATTCGTTTCATCTAGTTCAGAAGAAACAACTAAATACATTTTTTCCGCAAGATAGTCTTTCAGTGATTTTTCATCGTCTTCAAGCGAGTAACTTTTTAAACAATAATTCGTTAATACATCTAAATAGTCTGAACGAGATTCAAGTTCTTGTAATCCATTAAACCGCCGTTCAACAGTCTCATACCCCTCTTGAATAGTATTGAAAGCGTATATGTCAGTTAAGAATGGATAATCAAGAACGGTTTGAAAAAGTGCATCTGTGGTCATATTATGCAGGATATCCTCAGGAATTTGGCACGCTTTTCTTCTGGTCAAGGTATCGCCAAGGTCAATCCATTCCTGTGTGCCTGGAAGAACAGGATATTCATAAGGTGTGTCAATGGTATACTGTGGCTCAGGATTATCAGTTGCACCCATTACTAGTATAAACAAGCATATTATGGGTAATAGAAACAGAGTCTGTTTTAATATTTTTTTCAATTTGTCCATCTCCTTTATTAATTTAACACGGCAATGCAATAAAACTACAAACTTATATTACACCTATTTTGATAAAAAATCAAGGAGAAATTTACATCTGCTCCAGCCGCCGGAACACCCTCCCGGACCGGAGGGCCACCAGGGCGGACAGGGCCGCCGCTCCCAGCAGGACGGCCCAGGGGGGCAGGGCGTCGAAGAGCAGGCCGTAGGCCAGCTGTCCCAGGGGGGAGGCGCAGTTGGCCACCGCCTGGATGCAGGCAATCACCTTGCCCAGCAGCTGGCCGGGCACCTGGGCCTGGACCAGGGTGAGCATCACCACGGTAAACAGCGTGGCGGCGGCCATGACAGCCATAGCCATCCCGGTAATCAGCCAGTAGCTCACCGCCGCGGGCACCCCGGGGAGGACGGCAAGCCCCATAAAACCCGCTACCCCGGCGCAGGCCAGCAGGCACAGCGACCCGTGCCGGGGCTTCAGCCGTGGGCCCAGCACGCCGGCCAGCAGTCCGCCCAGCAGGCCCCCAAACCCCATGACCGCCTGGGTCAGGCCCAGATAGGCGTCGCTCATGTCCAGCACCTGGGCCACAATGGCGGGGATGCCCACAATCATCACCGCCGACAAAATCAGGTTGAAGGCGGACAGCACCAGGGTCACTCGCAGAAAGATCGGCTGTTCCCGGGAGATATACCGCCAGCTCTCCCACAGGTCCTGGCCCACCGTGGCCAGCACCCCGGCGGACAGGGGGCGCCTCTCGTGGGGGACGCGGATGAAAATTTCCATCACCGCCGAGGAGAAGAAGCAGACCCCGCCGATGGTGAGAATGGGTCCCAGTCCCCACAGGCCGAAGATGACGCCCCCCAGGGCGGGCCCCAGCAGGTTGGACAGGGTGGCTACCATGTTGATCACCGCGTTGCCCTGGGTGAGCCGGTCTGGAGGGAGCAGCAGGGGCAGGCTGGCCTGGACCGCCGGCTGGTAGGCCCCGGCGATGGCGTAAAGGAGCATCAGCGTGCCGATCACCAGGGGCACCAGCGGGGCCTTGCCCCACAGCAAGCAGAAACATACTGTCAGTCCGGCGGTGAGAAAGTCCAGCCCCACCATGATGCGGCCCTTGTGGACCCGGTCCGCCGCCGTGCCGCCGATGGGACCCATGAGGATCATAGGCAGGAAGGAACAGGCGTTCACCGCCCCGAACAGGGTGATGGAGCCCGTCTCCCGCAGCAGGTACAGGGGCAGGGCGAAGTGAAGGATGGCGTTTCCAAAGAGGGAGATGATCTGCCCAATGACCACCAAGGTAAAATCCCGGGTGAACAGGGCGCTTTTTTGTGTTTCCATAGCGATACTCCTTTCATAATAGAACCGACCGTCGGTTTGTATAATATCCAAATAAAACTGCCCCACGGGCAGCTTTATTTATGTCCGGCAAAACTCCGCCATAGCGTCGATGATGTCCCCGTCCAGCAGCTCGAAGCCGTACTGCCGGGTGAACTGGTTGAAGAAGGCGCAGCGGGTCCGGACCTGTTCCGGGGTGCTGGGGCGGAAGATGGGGTGGAGCCACAGGTTGGCCAGAATCAGCAGTACCTCAGACAGTTCCTCCGGGTGATCAGCCTGGATGGAGCCGTCGGCGATGCCTTCCCGCAGAACAGGCAGGACGTAATCAGGGGCAGCCTCCCCCAAAATGCTCTGCATCTGGAGAGTCATGAACTTGGGGTTTTCAATGATGAAAGGCAGCATGTGGAGAATTTTCCCTTGGAAAGACATTCGCAAGGAGGTACGGAACATCTCCCGCAGCTTCTCCGCCCCAGTGAGGCCTTTCCGGTCCCGAACTTCTGCCAGCATAGCGCTTTGTGCTTCTCCCACCCGGTCCACCACGGCGATGATAATGGCCTCCTTGGAGGCAAAGTGGTGGTAGATGGCCCCCTTGGACAGGTGGGTGGCGTCGATGATGTCCTGGAGGGTGGTTTTGTCGTAGCCCCTCTCCAGAAAGAGCCTGGACGCGGTGTCCAGGATGCGCTGTACGGTCTGCTCCGGGTGCTTGTTCCGGGCCATGAGAGAGCCTCCTTCCAGATACAGACCGGCGGTCTGTATTATTTTAACATGAGACAGGGTGGCTGTCAAGTGTCAGAAATTGAACTGCGGACAGTCCTGATAGGGCTCGGGCAGTGTTTGGTCAAATTCGATCCAGCCTAGATTTTCCACCAGCACAGACGGCTCCTTTGGAAAGATCCAGCGGTTGAGATAGTCGATAAAATCCGCCTCATTGTAGCATAAAACGCCGTTAATCCGATACCTTTGCGCATGGGGACTGTTAGGAAGCCAATGGCAGCAGAACTCCATACAGTAGTCCTCCAACTGGCTGGCGACTGCGTCAGGTACGGAGTAGACCATCCGGTCCCCATCCGCGCTGAGTACAATGTTCTTCATGTGGATACCCCTCTTTTACATCAAGCTGGACACAAACTGCCGCGCTACCCGGGGGGTGCGTCCGGCGTGACGGATCTCCCAGGTCATGGCCTGGGCGTGGAGGCGGTCGGCGGGGATGTCCACCCCCGCCCGGGCGGCCAGGTGGTCCACCAGGGCCAGGTAGTCCGCCTTGTTCATGGTCAGATAGGGGATGCGCAGGCCGAAGCGCTCGGCCAGGGCGGTCTTTTCGGAGATGGTCTCGAAGGTGTCCACCTCGTCCCCCGCCCGGTCGGAGAAGGTCTGGCGGACCAGGTGCCGGCGGTTGGAGGTGGCGCAGATGCACACGTTGACGGGCCGCTTCTCCAAAGTGCCCTCCAGAATGGTCTTCAGGGCGGAGTAGGTCCGGTCGTCCTGGTCAAAGGCCAAATCGTCAATGAACAGGATGAACTTCTGCCGCCGGCCGGCCAGGGAGCGGATGAGGTCGGGCATGCCGGTGAGGTTCTCCTTCTCCACCTCGATGAGGCGCAGGTCCTCCATGCCGGGCAGGTAGAGCATGGACTTCACCGTGGCCGACTTGCCGGTGCCCCCGTCGCCGAAGAGGAGCACGTTGTTGGCCTGCCGGCCCGCCATCATCAGCCGGGTGTTCTGCTCCACCTGGCCCCGCTGGTGCTCGTAGCCCAGCAGGTCCTCGGGATGGGGGCAGTCCGGGTCGGCCACCGGCACCAGCATGCCGTCCTCCCACAGGAAGGCCCGGTATTTGGCAAACTCCCCCGCCCCGTGCTCCCGGTAGAACCGGGTGAGGCTGTCGAAGTCGAAGGGGGCCGCCGCCCGCCACCGGGGCAGTCCGGCCAGGGTAGCGGCAAATTCATTGCCCAGCAGGGGCTTCATGGCGTCGATGAACCGGTCGCAGTCGGTCTGGGCCAGGAGCACCAGGGTGTCGATGTCCCGCCGGGCGGCGTTCTCCAGGGCGGGGTCGGACTTCCCCTGGTCGATGAGCCGGGAGTAGGGGGTCTCGTTGTACCGCAGCCAGTCCCACAGCCAGTCGCCCAGGCCCTCGTAGCTGTCCGAGCGCAGGTCGTAAAACAGGTCGGTGTAGTCCTCCAGGGCCTCTATGCCCTCTTTGCCGTTCAGGTGGTCCAGCAAATTGCAGGCGTCCCGCACAACAGGCGCTCCCAACAGGTCCTTATAGGCGGACAGCCCCAGCAGGGCCGCGCGTAACGCGTTCAGTTCCATGATAATCTCTCCCATTTGAGTTTTTTCCATTTTACCGGGAGATTGCGGCCTTGTCAACATGGAAAGGACATGATACAATGAGGAAACTTCGTAATAATTGACGGGCGCACACTGTGCGCCCCTACACACCCCGCCTGTAGGGGCGGACATTGTCCGCCCGCAAAAACCAGATGCGACACAGACGGGCGGATCATATCCGCCCCTACAGGCGATTTTTAACCGGGCGAGGAGAAACCCTATGGTCACCATCGGAGGAATCACAATTGAAACGCCCCTGGCCCTGGGCCCCATGGCCGGGGTGACGGACATGGCCTTCCGCACCATCTGCCGGGAGCAGGGGGCGGGGCTGACCTGCACGGAGATGGTCAGCGCCAAGGCCCTGTGCTACCAGGACAGGAAGTCCATCCCCCTGCTCCAGATGGGGGAGAACGAAAGCCCCGCCGCCGCCCAGATTTTTGGGAGCGACCCGGTGTGCATGGAGGAGGGGGCCGCCATTGCACATGAGGTGTCCGGGGCGGACATCATCGACATCAACATGGGCTGTCCCGTCCCCAAGGTGGCCAACTCCGGGGACGGCTCCGGGCTGATGAGAAACCCGGACCTGGCCGTCCGGGTGGCGGAGGCGGTCATCCGTGGGGCCAGGTGTCCGGTGACGGTGAAGTTCCGCCTGGGCTGGGACAAGGGGTCCATCAACTGCGTGGAGTTTGCCAAAGCCATGGAGGAGGCCGGCGTGGCGGCGGTGGCCGTCCACGGGCGGACCAAGGTGCAGATGTATTCCGGCACCGCCAACTGGGACTGGATTCGGGAGGTCAAGAGGGCGGTGAAAATTCCCGTCATCGCCAACGGGGACGTGTTCAAGGGGACGGACGCCCCCCGCATCCTCAAGTACACCGGGGCGGACATGGCCATGATCGGCCGGGGGGTGTTCGGGAACCCCTGGATTTTTGCCCAGTGCAAAGCGGCGCTGAACGGGGAGCCTGTCCCCGACCCGCCGCCGCTGGCGGAGCGGTGCGACACCGCCGTGCGGCAGTTTGAGATGGCCGCCAAAAACAAGGGGGAGAAGATCGCCTGTTTGGAGGCCAGGAAGCAGTACGCCTGGTATCTGAAGGGGGTCCCCCACGCGGGGTACTATAAGGAGCAGATCGTCCGCATCACCACCCTGGAGGACGTGTACCGGGTGACCCGGGGGATTAAGCGGGATTTGTGCTAAGTTACTGGGGCGGTCCTCTCTGTAGGGGCGCGCATTGCGCGCCCGCGGGCGGACAATGTCCGCCCCTACAGCGCAGAAGCCCCAAATTTTAAGCGGGAGGTGAACCGCCGTGACCGACCGGGAGCTGGTGGAGAAGGCAAAGCAGGGGGACCAGGGGGCCTTTGAGCAGCTGGTGCTGGACAATCAAAATAAAGTCTACTCTCTGGCCCTGCGGCTGGTGGTCGACCGGGAGGAGGCGGCGGACCTGGCTCAGGAGGCCTTTGTGAAGGCCTGGCAGGGGCTGAGCTCCTTCCAGGGGGAGAGCAGCTTTTCCACCTGGGTGTACCGGCTGACCACCAACCTGTGCATCGACTGGCTGCGCAGGCAGAAGCGCCGGGAGGGGGTGGCGGCCTCGGTATCCCTGGACGACGAGGCCTCCGGCTGGGCCGAGCCCGCCGACCGGGACAGCGACCCCCAGCTGGTGCTGGAGAAGTCGGAGCGGGGCCGCGCCCTGGCCCGGGGGCTGGAACAGCTGCCCGACTGGCAGCGGCGGGCCCTGGTGCTCCGGGAGCTGTCCGGGCTGAGCTACCAGGAGATCGGCGACGCCCTGGACATCGACCTGGGGACGGTGAAGTCCCGCATCGCCCGGGCCCGGCTGAATCTGCGAAAAATTTTGTTGGAGGACGGGAACTTTTTCAGTGACAGCCCGTCTAAGCCTTTGAACGACAAAACAGGAGGGGGTGAAGCCCGTGGACTGTGACAGATATATCGACTTGCTCTCCGCACGGCTGGACGGGGCCCTGACCGAGGAGGAGGAGCGGGAGCTGGAGGGACATTTGTCCCGCTGCCCGGCAGTCCGGGCAGCGGGAGCGCAGCTGGCTGCGCTCCAGGCCGGTTTCGCTGAGTGGGAGGAGGTCCCCGCCCCCGAGGGCTTTGCCCAAAACGTGATGGAGCGTATCCGGGCGTCGGAAGAGCCCAAGGTGATCCCCCTGTTTAAGCGGCCCCAGGTCCGGGCCCTGGCCGGGCTGGCCGCCTGCCTGGCGCTGGTCATCGGGCTGTACGGCATGTCCCAGCCCCGGAAGGAAGACGGCATGAACATGATGCTGCGCAGCTTCAGCCAGGACGCTGTGGAGGAGTTTTCAGATGTCTCCTCTCAGGAGGCTCTGCCTGGGGACGGGGCCGGTCCCAGGGTGAACGCCGCCCTGGCCGGCCCGGAGGACGCCCCCCAGATCGCCGCCTACGCCATGCCGCCGGCGGATACGTCCGCCGGGACGGCGGGGATGGAGAAGGCTGCCCCCAACTGCTACGGCGCGGACAGCCTGACCGGCGATCGGGACTATGCGGAGGTCGTCCTGACCCTGGATCGGATGCCCGAGGGGGGCTGGGAGCTGATTCCTCCGGAGACCTTTTCTTCGCCGGTTGGCCTGACCGTCTCGGTGGAGCTGATGGAGCAGCTGGAGCAGCTGGCCCTTGAGCAGGGGATCGGCGTGTCCCGGGTTGCCGGGCCGGAGGCCAACGACCACTGTCTGATTGTTATTTTGGATGAGACTGAATGAGCGAAAGACCCCCTTGCCAAAGAGGCCTCATCCGCCCCAGTGCGCGCACTGGGGCACCTTCCCCTAAAGGGGAAGGCTTTAGGGCGATGCAATTGGCCCCGGCGTTAGGACAAAGGCTTCCACTTTAGGGGAAGCTGGCACCGCCGCAGGCGATGACTGGGGGATTCTATCCTGCGGAAATGCTCCTTGTGGACAGAATCCCCCCCGCCATGTTTCGCATGGCCCTCCCCCCTTTAACAAGGGGGCCTTTTCGCTTCCTTGTGAAGAAAACTTTGCGTTACACCCCCAGCCACGCAGTCAGGGCCGGGTCGTCCCAGCGGGTGAAGTAACAGTCGGCCAGTGCCCTGAGCTGTTCCTGCTCGGCGTCAGAGTTGGCATCGTAGATGACCCCCAGGGAGAAGCCCGCCTGCTTGGCGGTCCGGGCGGCCACCAGAATGTCCTCGAAGATGACGGTGTTCTCCGGGGTCCCTCCCAGCCGCCGGGCGGCCTCCAGGTAGACGGTGGGGCGGTTTTTTCCCTCGCCCACCTCCTCGCAGGACAGGAGGAATTCAAAGCAGTCCCGCACCCCCAGCCGGCGCAGGCAGATGTCGATGAGGGCCGGGGCGGTGGAGGAGGCGATGCACATCTTCACCCCCGCCGCCCTCATCCGATCCAGAAGACCCGCCGCCCCCGGCTTCAGGGGGACGTCGGCCCGGTAGTGCTGCTCCATCAGCCCGTTGATCTCGGCGCAGATCTGTTCCGGCGTCTCGGGCAGATGGTAGGCCCGGATAAACAGGTTGGCGGTGCCCTCCATGGTCAGGGCGATGGACTCCTCCTGAAGCTCCGGGGACAGGGGCGGGCACCCGTGCCGGGCCAGATATTCGTCCGCCAGCCGGTTCCAGTAGCCCATGGAGTCCACCAGGGTGCCGTCCATGTCAAAAATTGCGAATTTTTTGTCCATAAATAATCCCGTCCTTGCGTGTAATTGTCAGAAGCATTATAATGGATGCGGGCATAATGCGCAAGCCTTTTGAAGACAATAAAAAGGAGGCAATCCCTATGACCGACCGTGAGCTGGTAAAAAAAGCCTTTGACATGCACCGATTTTCCTACGTGCCCTACTCCCGTTTTCCCGTGGGGGCGGCGATTCTCACGGAGGACGGCCGGGTGTTCACCGGCTGCAACGTGGAGAACGCCGCCTACGGCTCCACCATCTGCGCTGAGCGCACCGCTATTTTAAAGGCGGTGAGCGAGGGCTGCCGGGAGGGGTGGACCGCCATCGCCATCGCCGGGCGGGGGGAGGACTACTGCTGGCCCTGCGGGGCCTGCCGGCAGATGCTCTACGAGTTTGCCCCCGGCCTGCGGGTGCTGGCCGCCCGGGGGGATGGAGAATACAAGGAGGTCAACCTGTCTGAGCTGCTGCCCTATGGGTTCGGGCCCAAGTCGCTGACATGAAAATTTTTCCGGCCGCATAAACCGGCGAAAACCGTATAAACTACCCCCGGAACCCGTAACAAGGAGGTGGTTTGACGTGATGATGGACAAAATCGCCCTGACGCTGCTGATTATCGGCGGCCTGAACTGGGGCAGCGTGGGTCTGTTCCAGTTTGATCTGGTGGCCTTCGCCTGCGGCGGGTCCGGCAGCATGATCAGCCGGGTGATCTATACCCTGGTGGGTTTGTCCGCGGTGTGGTGCGTCTCCCTGTTGTTCCGCGACCGAGACCCTGTGGAGGAGCGGCGCTGACCCCGGCAGACATTTGAAAAACGGAGGCCCGAATCTGTTCGGGCCTCCGTTTTTTGACTGCTCAGTCGTCGTCCTTCGGCTTTTTGCCCCGGTAAAACAGCCGCGCCTCCTGGAAGACATAGCTGCGCAGCTGGGCCTCGTAATTGGGAGGCAGGTTGATGAAGCGGCAGCCGTAGCCGTAGGCGCTGCGGCCGTTGTTGTTGACCTGGAGCTCCACCCGCAGGATTTCGGCGGTGAGCGGGATGGAGATCCCCTCCCGGTCGAAATTGAAGGAGAGCTGTTCCCCCGCCATGGCAACCAGGCTGGAGACCAGAAACACTCCGCCGGCGCTGAGGTTCTGGATGGCCGCGGGGTAGTACATGCCCTCGTAGTCCACGCTTACCATGACGGAGAGGGTGACCTTGATGTCCTCCCTCCGCTGAATCTGAGTCAGCTGTTCCAGCACCTCGCACCGGTAGGAGCGCATGGAGCCGGAGACCAGCGGGGAGGAGAGCCGGCAGCGGCAGCGGACCAGTCCCTGGATGGGGTCGTAGAACCGGATATCCACAGGGACGCGCACAGGGCACTGCACCTCCCGGGGCAGGGTAATCAGCAGGCCGCCGATGGCGCCGATGCTCACCGCCGCCCGGGCGGGCGGGCCGCCCTTGGGGTCCAGAAGCTCCGCCTTTTTACAGTAGAGAAATGGGGTCATCTTGTTTTACCTCTCTTGCCAGAATTTTACCTGAGCCGCTCTTCTGCTATTATAATCGAAAACCCGCCGCCGCGCAACGGTCAAATGAAAAGATATGGCAAAAAACCCGGGCGCGGCAGGACCTGCGGCCTGCGGGGCGTCCGGAGTGTGAAAAATTTTTCGCCGGAATGTTATTTTTTGCTTGGTACGGTCCGATAGATGTAGTGCAGAGTGTTTTTTGAATGGAAACAGCGCGCGTCCTCCCGGCGGGAGGACCAGGAGGTTATTGATATGTGGGTTTCAAGACAAGAAAGATTTTCTCCCATCTCCACCACAGGCGGAGTGCGCCCCTCCGGGGGCAAGCGCCCCCAGGCGGCCGGAGGGGCGGAGAGCAGCTTTGACCAGATTACCCTGTCCGCCGGACAGGCGGCCAGCCCCACCTTCCGGGCTCTGGCGGCCAGCCTGTCTCAGCAGGTGCGCACCTTCAACACCACCGGGAAGATTCAGGACCTGCGCAGTCAGGTGGCGTCCGGCGAGTACCGCCCCGACGCCCGGGAGACGGCGGCCCGGATGCTGCTGATGTCGGAGGATGAATAGATGGCCAACTGGCAGGATTATTTAAAATTGATGCGCAGCCTCACCCGTACGCTGGAGGAGCTGGCCCAGGTGGAGCGGGACAAAAACGCCGCCGCCTCCGCCGGCGACCTCCGGGGAGTGGAGGAGTGCATGAAGCGGGAGCAGGTGCTCAGCCTGACCCTCCGGGGCTACGACCAGAAGCGGGACGCCCTGCTGGCCGGACTGGGACTGACAGGAGTCACCCTCAGCCAGCTGGAGGACCACAGCCCCGACGAGTACCAGCTGGAGACCAAGAAGGTTGTGGAGGACCTGCAGCGGCAGTACACCATGTTCCAGGCCGCCAGCGAGGTGGCGCGGCATACGCTGGAGATCAATCTGCACGCCATTGAGCGGATGCAGGCGGTCCAGGCCGGCGACTCCGGTGAGGCGGAGGAGAACCGCAAGACGCATCAGACGGATTTTCGGGCCTGACAGCCCGTTGACGGCAGGGATCGCCGAATGTCCGGCCCCACCGGGCGGACACCAATAAAAAGACATCCAAAACTAAAGGAGAACGACTATGGCTGTTATTGGTACTTTTGGCTCTTACACCGCCGCGCGGCTGGGCATCTACGCCTCCCAGGCCTCGCTGAACGTGACGGGCAACAACATTGCCAACATCAACACAAGGGGCTACACCCGCCAGCGCATGGACCTGGTGTCCCTCTACTCCAACGGCAGTATCCGCTACGCCAACAGCTTCAATGTGAACATTGGCTACGGCGTGCTGACGGACGGGGTGTCTCAGCTGCGGGACCCCTTCCTGGACATCCGCTACCGGGATGAGAACGCCAATGTGGGCGCCTACGAGACCCGCCTGGAGTGCCTGCAATACCTGTCCCACATCCTGGACGAGGTGGGAGACGGAAACGGCGACTTCGGCGTGCTGGAGGGACAGTTTAACGACTTCCTTCAGCAGCTCCAGAACCTGAATATCCGGGTGGGCTCCGTGGAGTACGACACCACCGTCCGGGGCTCCGCCGAGATTATTACCCAGCTGTTCAACAGCTACGCGGAAAAACTGGAGAAGACCCAGGATGACCAGCTGAAGACCCTGAAGGAGGACGTGGGCTCGGTGAACAAGATCCTGACCCAGATCCGGGACCTGAATGTGCAGATCCGGGACGCGGGCATCTATGGGGACAAGGCCCTGGAGCTGCGGGATCAGCGCAACGTGCTCATCGACGACCTGTCCGCCTATGTCAAGATCAATGTTCACTACGATATGGAGAAGATCGACGAGTTCTCCTCCGTGGAGCGGATCAACATCGACATCGCCGACTCCGGCACCCCCCCCATCAGGCTGGTCCAGGGCATCTATGCCGGCCAGCTGGATATGCCGGAGGAGACCCTGGCCCGGAATCCCGAATATGATCCCGAAAGCAAGAAGGGAATGCAGTATATCGGTATTGGAACGGATCGAAATGCCGTCCCTCCGAAGATTGTGCTGACGGATAACCCCAGGGAGGCGATTATCGCCCCGGACGGCACTCCGCTGGAAAATAACCTGACGAACAGAGAGGCGCTGGAGGGCGCGGGCAAAGTGGACCCCGATACGGTCTATGACCCGGCCGCTTCAGAGGGCATGAAGTATCTGGATGCGGCTGGTAATCCCACCGACGACCCCGCCCAGGCCGCTACCGTCAACAACGCCAAGGAGAAGGCGGACGACAACCGGCTGTGGATGCAGGTGAAGGCCCTGGTGGACGAGAAGGGCCGCTATATGCGGGACGAGAACGGCCGGGAGATCACCGAGGACGTGGACCTGTATGACAACGACCTGTACGGCTCCCTCCAGGCCCGGCGAGAGTTCCTCACGGAGGAGGGCGAGTTTGCCAGCAAGGACGACATCGCCTTTGACAAGGACGCCCTGAAAAAGCGGGGCATCCCCTACTACCGGAAGTCCCTGGACGCCCTGGCCAGGAAGTTCGCCGACATCTTTAATGAGGCGAACACTGGCCCGGACGGCAAGCCGATCCTCCTGGGCTATGAGACCGAGATTGTGGATGGGATCAAGCAGTATAAAACTGCTAATGGCTGCGATCTTGGGAGTATTACAGGCATTGTCAATGGTGTGGATTTAAGCAAGTACCAGAAAGAGCAGAAATGGGTGGATTTGTCCAGCCTGCCCCCCGATGTGCAGGTTGCCATCAAACGTGTGCAGGAGGAGCACCTGGCCTCGGACGCGGATGTGGCGGGCGCCAAGGGCCACGGCTACCCCATCACTGGCGGCGGCGTTCTGTTCAGCAACTCGGGCGACGGCGACGACCCCACCAATATCACCGCCGCCAACATCTCCATCGCCAAGAAGTGGTCCAACGGCGAGGTGCGCGTTCTGAACACCAAGAAGGTGGACAGTCTGAATCACTCCACCGCCAACGACAACATTGCCCACATGATTAACCTGATGGGCACCAAGTTCGACTATATGCCCAAGGATACCGTGGCCGACGCGGACAGCGACAAGCGGTATTTCAACGGCACCTTCCAGGAGCGGCTGGCCGATATCAACAACATCCTGGCCGTGGACCAGCAGGGCACCGCCATCCTGTATAACGGCTACACCAAGAACGCCCTGTCTCTGGAGAACAGCCGCCAGAGCGTCGCCGGCGTGGACCTCAACGACGAGGCCACCAGCATGATGCAGTTCCAGAAATCCTATTCCGCCGCCTGCCAGCTGATGACCACCCTGGACGCCATGCTGGAAAAGCTGATTAACGGCACCATCAGATAAGGAGGTAATCTAAGATGGGCTTTCGTATCACCACTAACATGTCGATGAATACCTACCGGTATAATTTGCAGAACTCCAACAAGAAGCTCTCGGATGCCCGGGATCTGGTGCTTACCCACCGCAATTTCAACAGCTACGCGGAGGACCCCGCCTCCGCCACCCAGGCCTTCCGCCTGCGCCGGGATTTCTATCAGACCAATAACCAGCTGAACAGCACCAAGACCGCCTACAGCAAGTTCAACACCGCCTGGAACAACCTGGGAGGCGTGGTGGAGAAAATGAGCGATGCCGTCGCCCGGGTGTCCTCCATCCAGGGCAACAACGGCACCGCCGGCGAAAGCCGCAGCGCCCTGGCCGTCGCCCTGCGGGAGACCGCCGAGTCCGTCATTCACGCCATGAACCAGCAGCTGGGCGACCACTTTATCTTCGGCGGCAACGACGCGCTGAACGTCCCCTTCGAGTGGAAGGGCGAGGAGCTGTATTACCGGGGCATCAATGTCAATTCCGGCTCTATGGAGAAGCCGGAGGCTGACCCGGTGCCTGATTGGATGGATGATCTTAAGCAAAAGCGCGCCGACGAGATAACGGCTGATACCTGGACGGAGGAGGACGAGGCGTGGTACAATTACTATAACCACGAGTCCATTAAGGCACCCAGTTCCCCTGAGCCGGGGTGGCTGAAGATTGGAGACCCTGACAGCGTTATCAGCCAGGATCCGGCGTATACGCTGGACGCAGCCAAGAAGGAACAGGAGTGGCTGGATTATTACAACCATAAAGTGGATCAGACACCCAGAGCTGATGAGCCGGCCTGGGCCCAAGACAAGAAGTATTTCGATGAGTTTGGCGCGCCCATTGTCAAAGAGCTGGTTAAAGATGGCGTTTTAAAGGACCCTGTGGATTCCGAGTGGGTTGCCTATTATAACGACCAGGCCAACCTGAACAAGCTGAAGGCTATGTCGAAAGAGGAGATGTATATCGACCTGGGCATGGGCCTGAAGGAGAACGGCGCCAACAACCCCATTACGGGCAGCTATTTCAACACCGCCCTGTCCGGCGTGGACTTTATCGACTACGGCGTGGACGAGGACGGCGACCCCAAAAACCTGGCCCTGATTATGAAGGAGCTGGCCGGCGTATTCGACAAGTGGAACGAGAACGGCCAGCGGTATGTGCCGGATAAGTACAAGGATATGAGCTACCAGGAGGTGCAGGATATCCTGAACGCGGGCGGCCCGGAGGCGGAGGAGATCAAGGCCTTCCACGATGAGTATGAGGCCAAGGCCTTCCGCCTGATGGATAAGCTGAAGGCCGCCCAGGAGCACACCACCGAGAAGTGGGTGGACCTGGACGCCAAGTCCTCCTTCCTCCAGACCAACAAGGAGCGGCTGACCACCCAGAGCAAGGACCTCAACGCCCAGGTGCTGGATATCGAGCAGATTAACCTGGCGGAAGCCATTACCCAGTTCTCCTGGGACCAGTACTGCTACAACGCGGCGCTGAAGGTGGGCAACCAGCTGCTCAGCCAGTCGCTGATCGACTATATGAACTAATCAGCTTTTGTGATTTTTCTTGTTGTGTGTATTAAGGTAGGGATGCCTTGTCAACATATCTAGGAAGGGAGCGCATCACACAATGAAGCCGTTAATTGAGATCACAACTGTTCCCATTCAGATCGAGATGAAGACCACCAACGCCAAGCTGGAGTATGCCCGGGGCACCGCCGAGATGGAGGTCACCCGGGACAACGGCAGTCTTCAGATTAAGAGCCGGCCCATTAAGGTCAATATCGACACCTTCGAGGCCCGCAACTCCCTGTCCCCCACCCTGGCCCGCTACCTGGAGCAGAGCGCCCAGAAGGGCCACCAGGCCGCCTATGAGGCCACCGCCACCTATGCCCGCCAGGGCCAGCTGCTGCTGGAGACCCAGGTGGGGGAGGAGCTGGTGACCAAGTTTGCCGAGGACGCCATGATGAAGGACGTTAAGACCAACGTGGGCCTGGACTTTCTGCCCAAGGGGGGGGCGGAGATCACCTGGGACCCCGGCGAGATGAACATCCGCTATGAGATGGATAAGCTGGCCATCGACTGGAAGATGAACGAGGGCAGCTTTGAGTTTACCCCCGGCGATATTGAGTTTACCGTGACTCAGCGGCCTGATGTGGTAATCAAATATATTGGGGGCCCCATCTATGTTCCGCCTTCCGCTGATCCCAACTATGAGCCAGTGGATGTGAGAGCGTAAAAAATTCTCCTCCCCACGGGGAGGAGAATTTCTGAACAGGAGGAATTATGCGTCTGAGAACCAAATATTTTGGCGAAATTGAGTGCCATCCGGAGGATATGCTCCATTTTCCCGAGGGGCTGTTTGGCTTTGAGGAGGAGAAGGAGTTCTTCCTGCTGCCCTTTGAGGGCAGCGAGGGGAGCCTGCTCTGCTTTCAGAGCGCGGCCACTCCCGAGCTGGCCTTTGTGGCCATGAACCCGTTTTCCCTGAAGCCGGATTACGCCCCGGTGCTCACCGCCAGAGAGCTGAAGGCCATGGAGGTGGAGCGCAGCGAGGAGCTGTGCTTCTACACGCTGTGCGTGGTGCGCAGCCCGGTGGCGGACAGCACGGTGAATCTGCGCTGCCCCGTGGCTATCAACGAGCACACCCGGCGGGCCGTCCAGGTCATTCTGGAGGAGGGCGGCTACCATATGCATCACCTTCTTTCGGAGTTCGGACGGGAGGAGGAGGGGGCGCCATGCTGATTTTACAGCGGAAAGAGGGAGAATCCCTGCTCATTGGAGACGAGGTGGAGCTCACCGTTCTGGCGGTGGAGGCCGGACGGGTGCGGCTGGCGATTCAGGCCCCCCGCAGCGTCACCATCCTGCGCAGCGAGCTTAAGGTTGCCGCCCAGACCAACCGGGAGGCGGCGGAAGAGGAGGCCTCCCCCCTGGAGCTGCTGGGCGTGTTAAAAGAGAAGAAAGAATAATTATGCAAGGAGCTGTATATTTATTGATATACAGCTCCTGCTTTCCGGCCGGAGGGCGGCACAGGACCAATCTGCAGTGAAAACTGAGGCGCGCACAGGTGAGCTGAAATGGGAATTCCTGAAATTACCATTGCAATTGAAGGGAATATACGATATCTTATATGATGCCGCCGTCAGGCGGGACACTTTGTCCCGCAATGAAAAAATACAGGCGTGATTTTTGGGACCCTTAGTAAAATCCATGAATTTAAATTTGAGCAATGTCTTGCAATGACAGGGGAAATGCGTTATAATTGATTATACTGCGCGGGGCAGGCCAGGTCGTAAAAAGGCTGTGAAAACTTCCCTGCCGCTCTTGCGTTTTCCTGTGAACCGTGGTATGATAGCGTTTACTTACGACTGCCGGCATGGCTTTTTGTACTATTATGCAAAAGGAGGGAGCTCCGTGTCCAATCTGCTCTATACAAACTCCCAGCTGATGCTGGAGCGGGCGATGAACTTTCAGTGGACCAAGCAGGTTACCATCAACGACAATATCGTCAACGCCGAAACCCCGAATTACAAGGCGAAGTATGTCACCTTTGAGGAGGCCCTGGATGCCAGCATCCGCTCCGCCCTGAAAAGCAGGAACGGCCGCCGCATTTCCTCTGTGCGCTCGGCCATCGACCGGGCCCAGCCTATTGTCCATGTGGCCCAGGCGGAGAGCATGCGTATGGACGACAACGGCGTCAACGTGGTGGAGCAGGAGACCGAGGCCACCCGCAACGCCTACCAGATGCAGTATACCATCGACGCGCTTAACAGCAACCTGTCTCTGATCCGCACCCTGGTCCGGGGCCAGTAACCGGACAAACCGTGCCCCGCGGCGGGGCTGAAACGCCCGCTGCCGCTTTGATATAGACGCTGGAGGAAATACATATGGCTTTTGTCACTTCCATTGATGTGATCGGTTCCGGCTTTACCGCCCAGCAGCAGCGGCTGGACATTGTCTCTGAGAACATCGTCAACATGAACACCACCCGCACCGAGAACGGGGAGGGCCCCTACCGCAGAAAGGTGGTGGTCTTTCAGGCGGACAACGGGACCGGGCGGTTTCAGGATGTGCTGGCCCGCACGCGGAACGGCCGGGGCGGCACCCGGGCCGTCGAGCCGAAGGGAGGCGTCCGGGTGGTCGAGATCGCGGAGGACCCCTCGGATTTCAAGCTGAAGTACGACCCCGACGACCCTGATGCCAATGAAGATGGCTACGTGGAGCTGCCCAATGTGGACCTGGTGAAGGAAATTACCGACGGCATGGCCGCCAGTCAGGCGTGGTCCGCCAACGTTACCGCGTTCAATCTTCTGAAGAGCCTGATTTCCAAGGGACTGGAGATCGGCAAGTGAGTTTTATCTAGGTCAGGTTGAATGTTTGTCCAGAGGGCAGGAGGCCCGAGGGCGGAGATTTGGTCTGGCCTGGATTTGCGCTATGGGAACCTGCGTTATCAGGTGATTTTCAGTAATAATTTGGAGGTATTTACCATGGAGTTCACCCCGATTGCCCCGATTCAGCCCCTGTTCGATACCACAGAGGCGCAGCCCGGGCAGAGCGTTGAGAGCACCGGCGCTTCCATGTTTGCCAACGTGTTCCAGTCGGCCATCGACAATGTGCGCCAGACCAATGCCACCCAGGTGGACCTGGAGTATAAGCTGGCCACCGGGCAGATCGACAACCCCGCGGATGTCACGCTGGCCATCAGCAAGGCCGCTACCGCGGCCGAGCTGCTGATGCAGATGAGGAACAAGGTGCTGGACGCCTATAACGAGATTATGCGTATCTCCCTGTAAGAGCTTGTTTAAAATCCCTCGCCAACTGGTGTTTTTCGAGATTTCAAACAGGCGCTAAGAGACCCCGAGTTGAGATAACTGTCCGGAGGGATCCAAGTTGCAGAAGTTTCAGACAAAGCTGAAGGAGCTCTGGGAAAAGGTCAAGGGCTTTTTCAAAAAACTGAATAAGAAGGTCCGTATTCTGCTGGGGGTCTGCCTGGTTGTGGTCCTTGCCCTTATCATCTTTGCCGTTGTGCAGATGAACAAGAAGGAGTACGCCACCCTGTTCACCGGCCTGACCGCCAATGAGACCAGCACGGTCATCAACTTTTTGAACAGCAACGGCGTGACGGACTACCAGATCAAGGGCGACAGCATTCTGGTGCCGGAGGGACGGGAGCAGCTGCTCCAGGCCCAGCTGGTTATGTCCGGCAACCTGAACAACGCCTTCCTGTACTCCTACTACACGGATAACGTGGGCCTCACCTCCACCAGCGCGGAGTTTGATGAGGCCAAGAGAATCTCACTGGTGCAGAAGCTGGAGGCCACCATCGCCCTGTATGACGGCGTGCGGAGCGCCACTGTGGAGATTACTCCGGGCACGGAGCGGATCTATCTGCTCCAGGACAATGTCACCCCCTCCACGGCGGCGGTGACCATCACCCCGGACGGCAACCGGCGGCTGGACGACAACGTGATCAAGGCCATCCGCTACACCGTGAGCCACAGCGTGAAGGAGCTGAACATTGAGAATGTCAGCATCCAGGACATCTACGGCAACCACTACTCCGACAACGACGCCATCTCCCAGTCCAGCCAGGCCACGGCCCTGAAGCTGGAGCACGAGGAGCGGATCAGCAACAACGTCCGCCGGGAGATTCTCAACTCCCTGGGCAAGATCTACGGCGAGAACAATGTGAATGTCAGCGTGCTGTGCAACGTGGAGGTGAGCCACAAGATCCGGGACACCACCACCTACAAACAGCCCGATGGCTCGGTGGAGGGAGGCGGCCTGATCAGCAAGGACATCCTCTTCCAGGAGGTCATCCGGGGCGACGGCCAGCCCGTGGGCGGCACGGTGGGCACCACCACCAACTCGGATATCCCCCTCCAGCCCGACCTGAACACCAATCTGAACGGCGATGAGACCTACGCGGGCAACAGCCTGGAGCGGGACCACGAGCTGGACGAGACCAAGGAGCAGGAGGAGATTCTGGAGGGGCGGCTCACCGACCTGCGGGTCATGGTGGACGTCAACCAGAACTGCACCAACGCCGGCGCCCTGTCCATCGACGCCCTGCGGGACAAGGTGGCCACCCTGGCGGGCATCGGGTCGGATGACCCCCTGTCCCGGGTCAACGTGACCATCGCGCCCTTCGACGAGCCCGCCCCCATTCAGCCCCCCGGCGGAATTCTGCTCCAGGGCGGCTGGGTGCTCTACGCCGCCATCGGCGGACTGGTTCTGTTCCTCATCCTGCTGCTGGTCATCATCCTGTTGGCCAGAAGAAGCAAAAAGAAGAAGCTGGCCCAGCAGCAGGCCCTGGAGGAGGAGATGGCCCTGGCTGCGGCGGAGGCCGAGGCGGCCGCCATCCTGGCCGCGGCGCCTCCCACCGGCGGAGCCGATATCATGGAAGTCAATACCGAGAAGAGCATGGAGCTGCGTAAGAGCGTCCGGCAGTTCGCCCAGAACAACCCGGAGATCGCCGCTCAGATGGTGAAGGCCTGGCTGAAGGGAGATGAGAACGGTGGCTGAAGTCGCGAAAGTTGAACTGACTTACCCCCAGAAGGCGGCGGCTGTCATCGTTTCCCTGGGCGCGGATAAGGCCTCCGGCCTGTACCAGTACATGGAGCCGGAGGAGATTGAGGCCCTCACCCTGGAGGTGGCCCGGCTGGGCATGCTGGACTCGGAGCAGACCGAGGCGGTGCTCACCGAGTTCTACCAAAACTGCATGACCAGCAAGGCGGTGACCGAGGGCGGCCTGGAGTATGCCCGCACCGTGCTGGAGAAGGCCTTCGGCAATCAGACCGCCCTGGCCCTGCTGGAGAAGGTGACCAAGTCCCTGAAGAACCGGGAGTTCGCCTTCCTGGACAAGGCGGACGTCAAATCCCTGTACTCCGCCCTCCAGAACGAGCGTCCCCAGACGGTGGCGCTGGTGCTGTCCTACGTGGACCCCGACAAGGCCGCCGGCGTCATCGAGCAGCTGGAGCCCCGCCGCCAGATCAAGGTGGTGGAGGCCATCGCCACCATGGAGAGCGCCTCTCCCACCGCCATCAAGACCATCGAGGCGGAGATGGAGCGGAAGTTCTCCAGCATTATCACCCAGTCCAATGTCAAGCTGGGCGGCATCGACTATGTGGCCGGCATCATGAACAACCTGGACCGGTCCAGCGAGAAGTCCATCTTCGACGGCCTGTCCGCCCACAACGCCGACCTGGCCGACGAGATCCGCAAGCGGATGTTCGTCTTCGAGGACATCATCACCATGGACGACCGCTCGGTGCAGCGCTTCGTCCGGGACTGCGACCCCAGAGACCTGGTGCTGGCCCTGAAGACGGCCAACGCCGACGTGGCCAACAAGCTGTTTACCAACATGTCCTCCCGTATGGCGGAGACCATCCGGGACGACCTGGAGGTTACCACAAATGTCCGTATGAAGGATCTGGAGGACGCCCAGCAGCGCATCGTGGGCGTCATCCGGGACCTGGAGGAGAGAAACGAGATTATCATCATGAAGGGCGGAAAGGACGATATCATTGCGTAACATCCTGAAGGGCTTCCTGGAGCCCAAAGCGGAGGCCTACGTTCTGCCCAGCGCCGACGAGATTCATTTCGAGGGCGAGGAGGAGCTCCTTCCTCCGGCGGAGGAGGAGCCCGCCCCGCAGGAGCCCCTGGACGTCACCCTGGGGGGGGAGGCCCGGGAGGAGCCGGCTGAGCCGGAGCGCCCCCCCGAGCCCCCCAAGGAGACCCCTGTCCACTATGCCCAGCTTCAGGCCGAGCTGATTTTGAATCAGGCCCGGGAGGAGGCGGAGCAGATCCTGGCCCGGGCCCGGGAGCAGGCCCTGGGGGAGCAGGAGGAAATTCGGGCGGGGGCCCGGGACGAGGGCTACCGGGAGGGCTACGCCCAGGGCATCGCCAAGGCCATGGACGACTCCGTCCGGGACCGGGAGGCCACCGCCGCCCGGCTGGAGAAGGAGGTCAAGAGCTTCCTGGAGAAGGCCTCCCTGGCCCGGGACGAGATGCTCGTCCAGAGCCGGGAGGAGCTGCTGGATCTGTGCCTCTCGGTTGCCGAAAAGGTGGTGCGGGTGAGCCTGAAGAGCAGCAGCGAGGTGATCGTCCGCATGATCCAGACCGCCACCGAGCGGATGAAGCGGCAGGAGTGGGTACATATCTACATCTCCGGCTGCGACGCCCGGCAGGTCGCCCAGATATCCCCCGCCCTCACCACCACCCTGGGGGCCCTGTCCCAGCACATCAAGGTGGTCCCCATGGGGGACGACGAGGGGGGCACCTGCATTGTGGAGACCCCGGAGGAGATTGTGGACGCCAGCGTGTCCACCCAGATGTCCAACATCCGGGATGTGCTCTATGACCAGATGGGGGCCTACTGGCCCTGAGTAATGAGGAGATTGACGTGTTCCGAGAGCTGATTCCCGCCGTCCGCTCCGCCGAAACGGTGGGCCGGACAGGAAAAATCGAGAATATCGTGGGCATGTCCATCGAGGCCTCCGGCGGCCGGGCCGCCATCGGCGACATCTGCCGGATCTACTCCAACGAGTCGGGCGGGCAGATTCCCGCCGAGGTGGTGGGCTTCAAGAACGACCACATCCTGCTCATGCCCTACGCCAATATGAGCGGCATCTCCGCGGGCAACTTTGTCCGCAACACCGGCAAGCGCCTCACCCTTCCGGTGGGACCCTTTCTGCGGGGGCGGGTGATCAACGCCCTGGGCCAGCCCATCGACGGGCTGGAGCCCTTCCAGCGGGCTGACACCTTCTCTGTGGACAGTACATATATTAACCCTATGGCCCGCCCCCCCATCCGGGAGCGGATGGAGTTCGGGGTGAAGGCCATCGACAGCCTGCTCACCATCGGCAAGGGCCAGCGTATCGGTATCTTCGCCGGCTCCGGCGTGGGCAAGTCCACCCTCATGGGCATGATCGCCAAGAATGTGAAGGCGGACATCAACGTCATCGCCCTGGTGGGCGAGCGGGGCCGCGAGGTGCTGGAGTTCATGCAGAAGGACCTGGGGGAGGAGGGTATGCGCCGCTCCGTGCTGGTGGTTGCCACCAGCGACCAGCCCGCCATGCTGCGGATGAAGTGCCCCAGCGTGGCCACCAGCATCGCCGAGTACTTCTCCGGCCAGGGCTACGACGTGCTGCTGATGATGGACTCCCTCACCCGGTTTGCCATGGCCCAGCGTGAAATCGGCCTGGCTATCGGCGAGCCGCCGGTGGCCAGAGGGTACACACCCTCCATGTACGCCGAGATGCCCAAGCTGCTGGAGCGCAGCGGAAACTTTGAAAAGGGTTCTATCACCGGCGTCTACACCGTATTAGTGGAGGGCGACGATACCAACGAGCCCATCGCCGACACGGTCCGCGGCATTCTGGACGGACACATCGTCCTCTCCCGCCAGCTGGTCAACGCCAACCACTTCCCCGCCATCGACGTGGGGGCCAGCATCTCCCGCCTGATGGTGGAGATTGTCTCTCCCGAGCACCGGAAGCTGGCCGGACAGCTGCGGGACATCATGGGCGTGTACGAGAAAAATGCCGACCTGGTGTCCATCGGCGCCTACAAGGCGGGCACCAACCCCAAGCTGGACCACGCCCTGTCCAAGATCGACGGCATCAACCAGTTCCTGATGCAGGGGACGGACGAGGCCTTCTCCTATGAGGAGAGCCTGGAGCAGCTGCGGCGTATCTTGAAATAGAGATTCCGAGAAGGAGCGATTTGACGGATGAAAAAATTCCGCTTTTCACTGGAGACTGTTCTGGAGTACAAAAATCAGGCCCTGGACGCCCTCCGGGCGGAGCACGGGGCGATTCTGGCCCAGGTCCGGGCCCAGGAAAAGGTGATTGAGGACCTGGAGGAGGAGTACCGGCAGGCGGACAGCGACTTTACCCGGCGCAAGCTGGAGGGGATTAACATCCTGGACGCCATGAGCTACGAGCAGTACCTCCGCTCGCTGGAGCGCAAGCTCCAGGAGGAGTACCGCAGGCTGGCCCGCCGTGGAGTT
>CATNCS010000037.1 GCA_950097245.1 uncultured Oscillospiraceae bacterium
AGCCGGGACCGCCGTTGGTCATGGTGTAAATCGTGTCGAACGCCTTAAATGCGTCGGTAAAGCGCATCATAACGACAATAATCAGAACGGGCTTGACCAGGGGCAGAACTACCTTCCAGAATATCTGGCGGGGGGTGGCGCCGTCCACCAGGGCGGCCTGGATGCACTCGCTGGGCAGGGCCTTCAGGCCGGCTACGCAGATAATAGCCACCCAGGGAGTGAGCTGCCAGACGTTGACCAGCAGCACGGCTATCTTCGCCATAAGCGCGTTGGACAGCCACTGGATGGGGGCAACCCCCAAAAAGCTGAGCAGATAGTTGATTACACCGGTGGTGCCGTCCAGCATCATGCGCCACATGGTACCGATGGCCACCGGGGCCATAATCATGGGGATCATGAACAGGGAGGTGACAATCCGGGCCCACATCTTATCGGAGCAGAGGATCATGGCCAGCATCAGGCCCAGAACCACCTCCAGCGTCACGGAGATCACGGCGAACAGGATGGTGTTCAGGGTGCTGGTATGGAGCAGATTGTCGGTAAACATCCGGATGTAGTTTTCCAGGCCCACAAAGATGGGAACCTGGTTGGGACGATTGATCTTCATCCTGAAAAAGCTGAGGTACAGGGAGTAGAGCAGGGGAAACAGGGCGGTAATGGACAGGAAAATCAAAGCCGGGGCGAGGAAGAGCCAAGTTGACGCTTTATCGCTTCTCCTTTTTAGCATAACAATAATCAACCCCTCTGTATGGCGGACAGAAGCCCTTTACAACTCCGGCCGGAGAGCGCACCCTCCGGCCGGAACAGTCAGTCTTAAAATAACAGGATCAGTGGTTGTAGTTCTTGATGCCGGCCTCGGGGGGATTGCTGGCCAGGGCGGCGGACAGGCCGTCAGACAGCTGCTTGACGCAGGTCTCCAGGTCAATCTGGTCGGACAGATAGGCGCCCACGGCGGCATTGATGCAGGTGTCGGCCTCCACGGAGGCGGGGATGCGCCACCACATGTTGGCGGTGTCCAGGGCGTCCCGGACGGCCTTCTGGTTGGCCATCTTGTCCTGATCCCAGAAGGCCTTGCGGGGGGACAGGATGCCGAACTCATCGTGGAAGCGGTTCTGCATGTCGTAATCGGTGTACATCTTTACCCACTCCCAAGCCAGGTCCTTCTTCTCAGAGGCGGCGTTGATGGACACATCCCATGCGGACAGCAGGGTCAGGCCGGTCTTCTCGTGGGGGAGCACATCCAGGGCCCACTTGCCGGCGATCTTGGACTTGGCGGTGTCGTCGGCGTTCTGCACGATGCCCAGGGAGGGCCAGGTCTCGCAGACGGCGGCGCGGCCGTCCAGGAAGGCCTGGATGGACTCGTCCACGCCCCAGGCCAGGTTGGAGGGATCGGAGTACTCCTTGATGGCGTACAGGTGCTCCAGAGCGGCCCGGGTCTCGGGGGAGTCGATGGTGATGTTCCAGTCCTCGTCGGCCCAGTTGCCGCCCATGGACCACAGCACGTAGTCAAACACGCCGCCCAGCTGGCCGGAGACCTCAGACACGGTGACGCCATAGACGCCGTTGGCGGGGTCATTCACCTTGGCCAGAGCCTCGCGGTAGCCCTCCCAGGTATCGGGGATGCCGTCAGGCAGCAGGTCGGTGCGGTAGGCGAAGGTCTGGGGGGTGCTGGCGTTGGGGATGCCCACGATGGTGCCCTGCCACTCGCCGCAGTTGGCCAGAACGTTCTCAATCCACACGCTCATGTCGTAGTTGTCCCGCTCAATATAGGAGTCCAGGGGCTCCATGAAGGGGGCAAACTCGCCGTCCCACTGGCTGGCTACATCGATGACGTCGTAGGAGCCGGTCTGGGAGGTCAGGTCCAGCAGGGCCTTCTCATGCAAGGTCAGGTAGGGGAAGTCCACCACTTCCACCTTGGCGCCGGTGGCCGCCTCAAAATCGGGGACCATGGCACGGGCGGCGTCGGCGTAGACGCCGGACATGTACAGGACGGTGAGGGTCTGGCCGGCAAAGGGCTTGTCAGAGCCGCCGCCGGAGCCGCTGCCGGTGGGGGTGCTGGGATTGCTGGGGGTGGAGGTCTGGCCGCCGCCGCAGGCTGCCAGCGACAGGGCCATAGCAAGCGCAAGGACTGCAGAGATAACCTTCTTCATCTTTTACATTCTCCTTCTTAACATTTAATCCGGCAAGGAAAGGACACCGCTAGTCATAATTGACAGTTTTCAATCTCCCCCCCTCGCAGAGTTGTGCAAATTATACCACATCCTTTTTCAATTGGCAAGAGGATTTTTTCAAAAGGGGTAATTTTGTCCTAAAAACAAGTGACAGACTGGACGATTTGTGGTAAAATTACGAAATAACACACCGCCCGGCGGTGTAATTGGAGGTATCAGATCATGAAAAAGCACATTGTCTGCCTGGGAGACTCCAACACCCACGGCTACTGCGCCGATCCCAGAGACTGCGCGGACCCGGCGCTGGCCCGCTTCAATGAGGAGGAGCGCTGGACCAGGCTGCTGCAAAAATCTCTGGGAGAGGAGTATCTGGTGGTGGAGGAGGGCCTGTCCGGCCGGACCACCGTGTTCCAGGACCCGCTCTATGAGGGCCTGGACGCCCTGCACTATCTGTGGCCCTGCCTGAAGAGCCACGAGCCGGTCAGCCTGCTGATTATCATGCTGGGCACCAACGACAGCAAGGAGCGGTTCGGCATGAACGCCTACGCCATCGGCCTTGGCATGCGCCGGCTGGTCCAGAAGGCCCAGACGATTGACTGCTGGGGGCCCGGCGGAACGCCCAATATCCTGATTATATCCCCGCCCGCCGTGGGCGAGGGGGTGCTCACCTCCCCGGTGGCCCAGGAGATGGGCACCACGCCCCCCACCTGCGTGGAAAAATCCCGGCAGCTCCCGGCGGAGTACCGCCGGGTGGCGGAGGAGACCGGAGTCCACTTTTTGGACGCCAACGCCTGCGGGTGTGAGTTCAACACAATAGACTTTATGCACCTGACCAAAAAGGGCCACGCGGCCCTGGCCGCCGCTTTGGGAGAGCTGGTCCCCCGACTTCTCTCCTGACGGCAGCAACGCCCCGCCCGGCGGGACGCGCCCCTCTCATCTCAGGGCCAGCCAGGTCAGCAGCCCGGCCTGAAGGATCAGCAGCAGGGGAAGGCCCCAGCGGAAATACCAGTGCTTTGTCTTGTGGCGGAAGACCCTCATCCCCAGCGTGCCCCCCAGGGCTCCCCCCAGGAGGGCGGGGAGAAACAGGGCCCTCTCTGAAATGCGCCAGGCCCCACGCTTTGCCCGGCGCTTATCCGCTCCCATCAGGACAAAGGCGGCCAGATTCACCGCCACGAGATACAGCCCCAGCAGCTGACACAGCTCTTTTTTCATACAAAACCGCCCCGTTTCCTCTGTAATCGGCTCTCAATCAAACTATACTCCCGTCAACCGCCTTTTTCAACAAAATTTCGGCTGGAATTTCTATGGAAAAATTTCTAAATAATCTTGAAATGTTACCCGGCCGTCTGTATAATGTTATGCACGGTATTCCAGAAACCCGGATGATTTTTCTAGTCCAAACGCCCTCCCCTGTGCGGCGGCTCCGCCGGGAGAGGGGCGGCTGGAGCGCCGTATACGCAAGAAAGGAATGATGTTTACCAATGGCTAACAAATTTTTGTACCTCTTTACAGAGGGCAGCGCGGACATGCGCAACCTGCTGGGCGGCAAGGGCGCTAACCTGGCTGAGATGACCAATATCGGCATGCCCGTCCCCCAGGGCTTCACCATCACCACCGAGGCCTGCACCCAGTACTATGAGGACGGCGAGAAGATCAACGACGAGATCCAGGCCGAGATTATGAACTATATCGACAAGCTGGAGCAGATCACCGGCAAGAAATTCGGCGACCTGGAGAACCCCCTGCTGGTCTCCGTCCGCTCCGGTGCCCGGGCCTCCATGCCCGGCATGATGGACACCATCCTGAACTTAGGGCTCAACGAGCAGGTGGTGGAAGTGATTGCCAGGCAGTCCAACAACCCCCGCTGGGCCTGGGACTGCTACCGCCGCTTCATCCAGATGTACTCCGACGTGGTCATGGAGGTGGGCAAGAAGTACTTTGAGCAGCTCATCGACCAGATGAAGGAGAAGAAGGGCGTCACCCAGGACGTGGAGCTGGACGCTGACGACCTGAAGGAGCTGGCCTTCCAGTTCAAGGCCGAGTATAAGGAGAAGATCGGCGCCGACTTCCCCTCCGACCCCAAGGAGCAGCTGATGGGGGCCATCAAGGCCGTGTTCCGCTCCTGGAACAACCCCCGGGCCATTGTCTACCGCCGGATGAACGACATCCCCGGCTCCTGGGGCACCGCCGTCAACGTGCAGTCCATGGCCTTTGGCAACATGGGCGACGACTGCGGCACCGGCGTGGCCTTTACCCGCAACCCCGCCACCGGCGAGAAGAAGCTGATGGGCGAGTTCCTGACCAACGCCCAGGGCGAGGACGTGGTGGCCGGCGTGCGCACCCCCATGCCCATCCAGGAGATGGCCGAGAAGTTCCCCGAGGCCTTTAAGCAGTTCACCGAGGTCTGCCAGAAGCTGGAGGACCACTACCGTGACATGCAGGACATGGAGTTCACCGTGGAGCACGGCAAGCTCTACATGCTCCAGACCCGCAACGGCAAGCGCACCGCCGCCGCCGCCCTGAAGATCGCCTGCGACCTGGTGGACGAGGGGATGATCGACGAGAAGAAGGCGGTGGCCATGATCGACCCCCGCAACCTGGACACTCTGCTCCACCCCCAGTTTGACCCCGCCGCCCTGAAGAAGGCCACCCCCGTGGCCACCGCCCTGCCCGCCTCCCCCGGTGCCGCCTGCGGCAGAATCGTCTTCACCGCCGACGACGCCAAGGAGTGGGCCGCCCGGGGTGAGAAGGTCTGTCTGGTTCGGCTGGAGACCTCCCCCGAGGACATCGAGGGCATGGTGGCCTCCCAGGGCATCCTCACCGTCCGGGGCGGCATGACCTCCCACGCCGCCGTGGTGGCCCGGGGCATGGGCACCTGCTGCGTGTCCGGCTGCGGCGCCATCAAGATGGACGAGGAGAACAAGAAGTTCGAGCTGGACGGCCGCACCTATGTGGAGGGCGACTGGATCTCCCTGGACGGCTCCACCGGCAACATCTACGGCGAGGCCATCCCCACCATCGACGCCTCCATCTCCGGCGAGTTTGGCCGGATCATGGCCTGGGCCGACAAGTACCGCCAGATGGGCGTGCGCACCAACGCCGACAACCCCCGTGACACCGCCCAGGCCGTGAAGTTCGGCGCCGAGGGCATCGGCCTGTGCCGCACCGAGCACATGTTCTTTGAGGAGGACCGCATCCCCGCCATCCGGGAGATGATCTGCTCCGACACCGTGGAGGAGCGGGAGAAGGCGCTGGCCAAGCTGGAGCCCATGCAGCAGGGCGACTTCGAGGCCATGTACGAGGCCCTGGAGGGCCGTCCCATGACCGTCCGCTTCCTGGACCCCCCGCTCCACGAGTTCGTCCCCACCGAGGAGGAGGACATTGAGCTCATGGCCAAGGACATGGGCAAGAGCGTGGCCGATGTGAAGGCCATCATCGCCGGCCTCCACGAGTTCAACCCCATGATGGGCCACCGGGGCTGCCGCCTGGCCGTCACCTACCCCGAGATCACCGTGATGCAGACCAAGGCTGTCATCAAGGCCGCCCTGAATGTCCAGGCCCGCCACCCCGACTGGAACATGGTCCCTGAGATCATGATCCCCCTGGTGGGCGAGATCAAGGAGTTCTCCTATGTGAAGAACATCGTCACCACCACCGCCGACAAGCTCATCGCCGAGGCCGGCTCCCAGATGAAGTATAAGGTGGGCACCATGATCGAGATCCCCCGGGCCGCCATGACCGCCGACGAGATTTCCACCGTGGCCGACTTCTTCTCCTTCGGCTCCAACGACCTGACCCAGATGACCTTCGGCTTCTCCCGGGACGACGCAGGCAAGTTCCTGGACGCCTACTACGAGAAGAAGATTTACGAGTTCGACCCCTTCGCCAAGCTGGACCAGCACGGCGTGGGCCGCCTGATCCACAACGCCTGCCGCTGGGGCCGTTCCACCAACCCCAACGTCCACCTGGGCATCTGCGGCGAGCACGGCGGCGACCCCTCCTCCGTCATGTTCTGCCACGACATCGGACTGGATTACGTCTCCTGCTCCCCCTTCCGCGTGCCTATCGCCCGGCTGGCTGCCGCCCAGGCCGCTATTGCCAACCCCCGGAAGTAAGCGCCTGTATTCACAAGCTCAAACAGCCGCCTGAAGGCGGCCCACCAACAGAATACTGAAGCAATAGAGGAGGCCTCTCTCAGGCCTCCTCTATTGTTATTGTGTAAAACGACGATTTTACTGAACGTGTACAGTTTTTTCTTCAAGCCTATTGACGAATACTATACATGTATAGTATGATAGCTGTGTCAAGAATAGCTGCAATACCGCTCCACCCGCTGAGCGCGTCTGTCCGCGGCGCAGGCTGACTCCGACAGGCGCGTTTGTTCTTCACACTGAAAGGAGGCGTTTTCTTTGGCAAGAAAATGGGATCATCTGTTTGTATCCCCCAGTTACCTGTCCATGACAGCGTGGCATTTGATGATGTGTACGACAAATTGATTCAATCGTTTCCTGAAGTGGAGACGGTGGTGGCCGACGCCGCCTACAAGACCCCTCATATTTGCAAAAAGGTATTCCGGGATGGTCGGGTGCTGTCCACTGCCTATAAGCGGCCCATGACGATGAAGGGCGGACATCCCTGGTGGACCTATGTCTATGATGAATATTACGACTGCGTGATCTGCCCGGAATACCAGATTCTGTCCTACCGTACCACCAACCGGGATGGATACCGAGAGTACCGCAGTGACCCAAAAATCTGTGCCCAATGTCCCACCCGGCATTTATGCACCCGCTCGAAAAACTGCGTGAAGACTGTTCAGCGCCATATCTGGAAGGACTACGAGGTGCTGGCCGATGACGCCAGATACACCCCGGAATACAAGGACCTTTACGCCAAACGCAAAGAAACCATTGAACGGGTTTTAGCGGATGCGAAAGAAAAGCACGCCATGCGTTATACACACTACCGTGGTCTGATTCCAGTTTCCAACTGGGTGAGGCTTAAATTTGTTGCCATGAACCTCAAAAAGCTGGCCAGATGGAAAACAAGGCGACATTCCCCGCTCCTGCTTTCCAACTTTTTCAAATATATCTTTCTTCAAATTTTGCGGCCTGCCTGGTTCCTTCCAGATCAGGCCGCTTTTCGACAAGCTGAGCTTCCCCTAAAGGGGAAGCCTTTTTTGCGGCGCTTCAGCCGGTTGTACCACCCTAAGCCTTCCCCTTTAGGGGAAGGTGCCCCCGCAGGGGGCGGATGAGGCCTTTACACTCTCCTCCAGCTCGCTCCGCCGGGCAGGTCGGTGACCTCGATGCCCTGGGCTTTGAGCTCATCCCGGATGCGGTCGGCCTCGGCAAAGTTCCTGGCCTTCTTGGCCTCGTACCGCTGGAGGACCAGGGCGTCCACGGCGGGGTCGCCCTCGCCGGTGATGGCATAGCCCCCCTGGGAGGCGGTTTTCTGCTTTTTCTGCTCCTCCCGGACGGCGGCGGCCTTGTCCAGCAGGGACAGGGACAGCACCCGGTCGAAGCTGTCCAGGATGGCCAGGCGGGTGGTGCCGTTGGTTTTGGCCTTGAGGGCGTCGTACAGGGCGGTGACGGCCAGGGCGGTGTTCAGGTCGTTGCCCACCTGCTTGCGGAACCTGTCCTCGTACTCCGCCGCCACGGCCTCGTCCACCGGGCCGTCCGCCGGGTCCAGGGCGGCGATTCTGGCGATGAGCTTGTTAAAGGCCACGACGGCGTTGTCCAAATTCTCCCAGGAGAAGACCAGCCCCTTGCGGTAGTGGCTCTGGAGGCAGAAAAAGCGGTACACAATGGGGTCGTAGCCCTTCTCCTCCAGCAGAGAGACGGTGAGAAACTCCCCCTTGGACTTGGACATTTTGCTGTTGTCGGCGGTAACCAGGTGGTGGACATGGAACCAGTGGGAGCACCAGGGGTGGCCGATGTAGCTCTCACTCTGGGCGATCTCGTTGGTGTGGTGGGGGAAGGCGTTGTCGATGCCGCCGCAGTGGAGGTCCAGGTACTCACCGTTGTACTTCAGGGAGATGCCGGAGCACTCGATGTGCCAGCCGGGGTAGCCCACCCCCCAGGGGGAGTCCCACTTCAGGGCCTGGTCCTCGAACTTGCTTTTGGTGAACCAGAGGACAAAGTCGTTCCTGTTGCGCTTGTTCTGGTCCTCCTCCACGCCCTCCCGGACGCCCACAGCCAGGTCCTCCTCATCGTGGGCGTTGAAGATATAGTACCGCTCCAGTTTGGAGGTGTCGAAGTACACGTTGCCCCCGGCCACGTAGGCGTAGCCCTTGTTGATGAGCCCGGACACAATTTTGATGAACTCGTCAATCAGCCCGGTGGCCGGCTGGACCACGTCGGGGGTCTTGATGTTCAGCTTGCGGCAGTCGTCAAAGAAGGCGTCGGTGTAGTACTGGGCAATCTCCATCACCGTCTTGTGCTCCCGGCGGGCCCCCTTGAGCATCTTGTCCTCGCCGGTGTCGGCGTCGGAACTGAGGTGACCCACGTCGGTGATATTCATCACCCGGTTCACGTCGTAGCCGTCGTACCGCAGGAACTTCTCCAGCACGTCCTCCATGATGTAGGACCGCAGGTTGCCGATGTGGGCGAAGTGGTACACCGTGGGCCCGCAGGTGTACATCTCCACATGGCCGGGAGTGTGGGTGGTGAATTCTTCCTTCTTGTGGGTGGCACTGTTGTATAATTGCATGGTGTTCTCCTCCATTTTGTAGGGCGTGACCACTGGGCACGCCGTTTTTTGATTGTCTATCACATCTCTGTAGGGGCGCACACTGTCCGCCCCTACATGCATGTCCTATTGGACAGCGGACCCCACAAGGCTGATTACTCGTGCAGCTCCAGGGGCAGTCCGTCCGGGTCGTGGAAGAAGGTAAACTGCCGCTGGGTGTAGGTGTCCCAGCGGACGGGCTCACACTCGATGCCCCGGGCCTTCAGCTGAAGGACGGCAACCTTGATGTCGTCCACCCGGAAGGCCAGGTGCCGCAGGCCCCGTGCCTCCGGGCGGTCGGGACGGGGCGGCGCGCCGGGGATGGCGAAAATCTCCAGCTCCCCGTCTCCGAATTTCAGGTCCAGCTTCCAGTCCCCCCGGTCGGGGCGGTAGTTCTCCCGCAGGACGGGAAAGCCCAGCTTCTCCACATAGAACTCCTTAGCCTTCTCATAGTCTGAGACAATGATGGCCACATGGTGCATCTGTTCAAACAGCATGTCCTCTCTCCTTTTGTTAAATTGGCTCTCCCAGGCCCTCCATGACCTCTAAAAGAGCGGTGTAGCTCTCCTCTGTCGCTCCGCCGTAGAGGGCCTGATAATCGCCGTCACCCATATCCATGACCACAACCAAATTGTCCGGACGGCTGCTATAGAAAGTGGTCTCGGTGACAAACCAGTTTCTCAGGACAGCGGGCCGCTTCTCCAGTTTGGCATGGACCACCGCCATATCCCCGGCGGACAGCTCGTAAAATTCCTCCGGGTTGTGCTCCAACTGCCAGACGCCCTCGTACAGCAGAGCGGCCTCCAAAAATTCGCTGACAGTGGGAGCGGACAGCTCCCATGGGCCCTCCTCCCCCCTTCTAAGGTACACCGGCGGGTCGGGCAGAGTTAAATCCTCCCGCCGGACACACGCCAGGTAGACGCTCTGATTCTCATTGAGCAGAAGCAGGTCGTCATCTTCCGCCAGATTCTTCCATTTTTGATAATCCTCCGGAAAAATCCAGTTATCCTGGGTGTAATTCAGCCGCTGGGTGCGTCCAAAGGTGCGCCAGAAGTCCTCCACCACGGCGGGGAGGGCGCCGAATTTCTCCCGGACAGCGGTGATCTCCTCCTCGGTGCAGCCCTGGGGCTGACCGACACCGTAGAGGTCGCGGACAAGCTGTCGCAGCTCCATAATAACCGCTCCTTTCCTGTAGGGGCGCGCACTGCGCGCCTGCGGGCGGACAATGTCCGCCCCTACGCCTTCTCCTCCAGATATTTCTCATCCAGCAGCTTTTCCACCAGCTCCAGCCGGGCGTTGAGGGCGGCCAGCTTCTCCAGGGTGGGGTTGTTGACGCTGATCTGGTCCACGTCGTCGGCGTAGCGAGTGGAGCGGCCGGCGATGCGGACGATCTGGGCGGGGATGCCCACGGCGGTGGCGTCCTCCGGGACCTCGGACAGCACCACCGCGTTGGCGGCGATGCGGGCGTTGTCCCCCACCTTGAAGGGCCCCAGCACCTTGGCCCCGCAGGAGATGAGCACGTTGTTGCCGATGGTGGGGTGGCGCTTGCCCTGGTCCTTGCCGGTGCCCCCCAGGGTGACCCCGTGGTAGATGAGCACGTCGTCCCCCACCTCGGCGGTCTCGCCGATGACAATGCCCATGCCGTGGTCGATGACGAACCTCCGGCCGATTTTGGCCCCGGGGTGAATCTCGATGCCCGTCCAGAACCGGGACCACTGGGAGATGACCCGGGCCAGGAACTTCCACTTGTGACAGTATAGCCAGTGGGCCAGCCGGTGATACAGGGTGGCGTGGACCCCCTGGTAGAGCAGGAGGATCTCCAGCTTGGACCGGGCCGCCGGGTCCCGGCGCTGGTAGGCCTCCAGGGTCTCATTTAAGGCTTTGAACAATGGACATTACCTCCATCCGAGTGTGTGTAGGGGCGCGCAGTGCGCGCCCGCAGGCGGACAATGTCCGCCCCTACATCCCCCCGCAAGGGGGGAGGCAAACAAAAAACCTCCTACGCCCGCACGGGCATAAGAGGCGATTACTCGCGGTTCCACTCTCATTTTTCGCTCATTTGGCCGCTATCGGGGCCAGACCGGGCGGCATTACCCGCCGCGCTCCCGGACGCACTTCACGTCTCCCCGCTGTAAGCCCCCTTGCAGCCGGTGAGGGGCTCTCTCTGTCCGTTGGGCGGGACGCTACTTTTCCGTTCCTCGCGCTGATAGTATAGTATATTAGCATTTCGGCCCGTTGGTGTCAAGTCTGAGATGGGGAATTTCAGAAAAATCCCCCTGTCAACCTGGCGTTGACAAATTGTCAGGCTTTCTTTCTTGTCAACCCGGCCGGACTTTGGTATGCTGGAGGCAGAAAAGGAGGGGGTTCATATGACATTAGGCGAACGAATCGCCCTGGCCCGGAAGCGGGCGGGGCTGTCTCAGGAGCAGCTGGGCGAGAAGCTGGGGGTGTCCCGGCAGGCGGTGAGCAAGTGGGAATCGGACCAGACCAACCCGGACGTGGCCTACGTGGCCCAGATGTGCCGGCTGCTGGAGGTGTCCTCCGACTGGCTGCTGCTGGGGGAGGAGTCCGCCCAATTAGCCGCCCCGGAGCGCTGTCCCGGCTGTCAGTACATCGTCAGCGGATTGGACCAGTACTGCCCCAGCTGCGGGCAGTTCCTGCGAGGCAAGCCAGAGGGCTACACCATCCTGCTAAAGGCTCTCAGGCTGACCGCCAGTCCCCCCGTCCGGGATCTGGTCTGCCTGTCCAACACAGGGCTGTTCCCTGAAGGGTCCCCGCTGGCCTCCCCCCTCACTGAAGAGGAAGCAGAAAAGCTGGCTCACTCCGGCCCGCTGGTTTTGGCCAAGGGGCTGTCTAAGAAGCAGATGATTTCCGCCTGGGACGCCACCATCTTCCCCAACTGCTTTCTCTTTTTCCAGGACAGCGAGGAGGAGGACCCGGAGCTGCTAGCCGCCAACCCAGGCATCGACCCGGGGCGGCTGCTGGATGACTCCCCCCGGGAGCCCCTGTCCTTTGGGCGGATGATTTTGGCTGTCATCCTGGGTGTTATGGGCGCATTCCTTCTGCTCCCCATCCTGATTAACCTGATTGCCGCCTTTTTGGGCCCGCTTCTATGAAAAAAGCCTCCCTCTGGGAGGCTTTTCACTCGCTTGCCCGGTCGTACCGGCTGTAAAACTCCCGGATCAGGTCGATGAAGGTCCGGGCCGCCGGGGAGAGAAATCCGTTTTTCTTGTAGACCACCGCCAGCGGGCAGGTCAAAGGCGGCTCGCCCAGGGTGAAGCAGGCCAGCCGGTCCAGGTAGGGGGTGCGGGAGATTCCGCTCTCCTGCAAAAAGGCAAAGCCCATCTTCTCCGCCGCCAGGTTGATGGCGGTGGTGGTGTTGGTGGTGACCAGGATATTCTGGGGCTCCACACTGTGGACGGAGAAGGTGTTGTACAGCAGCCGTGACAGCCGCCAGTCCGGGGGGAGCATCACCACCCGCTCGTGCTCCAGCAGCCGCAGGTCGGGGAAGGGCCTGGGGGCGTTCCAGGTGCTGTCCCTCCCCTGGAGGGGAGGGTAGTCCCGGTGGGCCACCAGGAAGATACGTTCCCGCATCACCGGCTCATAGGTCAGCTCCTCCAGGCTGTCGGGGGGCTGCATCACACAGAAGTCAATCACATTGGCCACCGCCAGCTCCCCCAGCTCGGGCACCGGGGCCTCGTGGAGGACCACCTGCACGTCGGGGTACTGGGCCTCAAACAGGGGCAGGATGTCGGGCAGCAGGGTGGCCCCCCGCCAGGGGGACACCCCGATGTGGAGCAGGGGACGTTTTTTGTTCTGGAGGTCCCGCAGGTCGCTGACCAGCTGCCGGTCCAGAAAGCTCTGCCGCTCCAGATAGGCGTGGAACAGCTCCCCCGCCGGGGTGAGCTTCAGGGGGGAGTGGGAGCGGTCCAGCAGGACCACCCCCAGGCTGCCCTCCAGCTTGGCCAGGTACTGGCTCAGGTAGGGCTGGGACAGATACAGCCGCTCCGCCGCCTTGGAGATGCTCCGCTCCTTGACGATAGTCAGAAAGTAATCCGGATTTTTGACGAACATGGCCCGCTCAGCCCGGAGGCCAGGTCATATCCCGGCCGGCCAGGACGTGGAAGTGCAGGTGCGGCACGCTCTGCCCCGCCTGCTCCCCGATGTTGGACACCACACGGTAGCTGTCCAGGCCCAGCTTTTTGCACTGTTGGGCAATGACGGTGAAGATGTGGGCCACCACCGCGGCGTTGCTCTCGTCCACCCCGGCTACCGAGCCGATGTGGGCCTTGGGGATCACCAGAAAGTGGGTGGGCGCCTGGGGGTCGATGTCGTAGAAGGCCAGGCACTGGTCGTCCTCGTAGACCTTATTTGACGGAATCTCCCCGGCGGCAATCTTGCAGAATAAACAGTCGGACATTGGGAAACCTCCTTCGTTTGTCGGTATCTCCATTGTACCCCATTTCCCAAAGATTGCAAGATTTACTTTTCAATCCGTTGCGAAGCTTGTAGAAAGCTGGTATAATCATTTTGCTGCCCCACCCTATACTGGCAACAGAAGGGGGTGAGCACATGGCAATCCTGATTAACTTCTTAGTGTCGGTCGCAGCAGGTATAGACGCCTACTACATCTGCAAGTGGCTTGACCGACATGACCGCAGGGAGCAGTAAGTCCACCCCAGCAAGGTTTGACCCCCGGAGAGCGCCTATCTCTCCGGGGGTCGGCCTTTTGTGAGCACATGGCTTCTGTTTAGCTTCTTAGCTGAGGTCATTATACCACAGCTACCCTAGTATATGCAAGAGGGAATTTGCTTTATTCCACTGGGGCCAGGCCATCCAGGGGGATGTCCACGCTTCCGTACCCGATATTCAGCGTGAGGACGCCGCTCTGAAGCTGGGACAGGTCTGTGATTTCCTCCAGGCGGTAGATTTCGACATTCTCCTGATCGCTGATCGTACCGCCATTCCCCCTCAGAGGAATGCTCCGCCCATCCCGGCCAGTCAAGCTGATACGGTTGATGTTTATGGCTGACATCCAGCGGCTGTAAATCTGCTCGTCTTCCTCGGTCATGTCCTCCGACTTGGCAGGGGTTTCCCGTTCTATGGTAATTCGCAGGATCATGGGCGACAGATAAATTTCCTTCGCCGTAATCTCCGCTCCGTCCAGCTCTCCGACGGGGAGATTCAGCTCATAGGTTTTCCCAATGTCCGTTTGGGGCAGCGGTACGTCAAAGGACCAGTCCCCGGAGCAGAGACAGACCCACTCCAGATGATCCGCGTCAAACCACCCCAAATTCACTGCGGACAGATGGAGAAACGCTGCGTCCCAATCGGGTTCAACGCCTGCCGTCAGTCCCAGGTCAAACAAAATCGTCAAATGGTTGTCCAGCGGATCCCCGTCGTCCAGGCTTCGTATGGTCAGCGCCCAATTGTGCAGCGAATCGGAAACAGGATTTCCTGCCCCATCCAGCAGGGCAAACTTCGACTCGTCAAACGTCAGGAATTCGTCTCCCTTGGTGTCAAGTACGGTCCCATCAGGGGCGGTAAACTCAGCCAGAATCAACAGCGAGTGCCGGTCCATCAGCACCTGGCTGACATGGAGCGCGGCTCCGTTGTCCTCCACCGTCACGTCCACCGGCACCGCGCCGGGAGCCAGCAGCTCCGCCTGCTCCTGATCTGCGCCGAAGTAGTCCAGCAGCCGCTGGTCCAGCCCCGTCACCACGGCGGCGGCGCAGGAGATGACCATCAGGGCGGCGGCGATGCCCACCACGGTCAGTTTTTTCAGTTTCTTCATGGGTTTAACCTTCCTTTCCGGTTCCAGAAGGCGGCGCAGCATAGCCTCCTTCTGTTCGGGGGAGGGCTTCACCTGGTCAAAGACCCGGCGCAGATTTTCATCCATACTCTTCCACCTCCAGCAGTTCTTTCAGCCTCCAGCGGGCCTGGACCAGCCAGCCCCGGACGGTGGAGGGGTTCTTCCCCAGTATCTCCGCCGTCTCCAGGGCGGTGTAGCCCTGGTAGTAGTGGAGATAGAGCACCAGCCGGTATTTTTCCGGCAGGCGCAGGATGGTCTCCCACAGCGTTCCGTCCTCGGGCTGTTCCCAGGCCAGCCTGTTTAAAACCTCTTCGCTCTCCCGGCGGGTGCGCCACCAGTGCTTGAGCTGGTTTCTGCACTCGTTCCGGGCGGTGACGATGAGCCAGGCCCTCTCGTGCTCATGATCGCGGAAGGGCTTGGGGTACTCCATCACCTTTCGGAAGACAGTCTGGACGGCGTCCTCCGCGTCGGGGACATTTTTCATCAGCACCAGGCACAGCTGATACACCATGTCCACATGCCGCCGGTAGAGGCTGGCCACCTCCTCTTGACTGCGTATGCCCTCCACTGAGTCCGCCTCCTCTCTGTCCTCTCTGTTCATAACACAATCGGAAGGAAAGAAATGTTGAGCGTTTCGAAAAAAAATTTAACCGGCCGGCCCAGGGGCCAGCCGGTTTTGACTCAGATAAATTGATTCCGCTCCGGGCTGTAGCTGTAATTTACGCCCTCCAGCTTACGGACCAGCTCCTCCTTGTCCGCATCCAGGCCGGCGCACAGGTCGTCCAGGCTGGCATACTCGTCCCGGAGCTTGGTGTTCACGTAGCTGAGCAGGATAATGGGGTCCTGTGGGAGCATAGGAAAACCTCCTTCTATCTCTCGTCCCCGCCGCAGCGGGTAAAAGGCCCCTTAGGCAAAGGGGCTCCGCCCGAAGGGCGGTGGGGATTGTGTTCGCGAAGCGAACATACGAAGTAATAAAGATTTGCAATCCACGTGTAGGGGCGGACATTGTCCGCCCGCGGGCGCGCAATGCGCGCCCCTACAGAAGGAATCAGAGACCTCGTTTGCTTCGCACATTTTGCCTGCGGCAAAATACAATCCTCAGTCACCCGCTTCGCGGCTGACAGCTCCTTTGCCAAAGGAGCCGCGCCCCGCGGGGGACGGGGGTTCACTCTTTTACAGTCCCAGCTTCATGGAGACGACGTTGTCCACCATAGCCAGGGCGTTGTCCACCATCAGCGGGTCCTTGCCGCCGCCCATGGCGGAATCGGGCTTGCCGCCGCCGGAGCCGCCGGCGATGGCGGACACCTGCTTGATGATGTCCCCGGCCTTGACCCCCCGCTGGACGGCCTCCTTGCCGCAGACGCACAGGAAGGTGATCTTCTCCCCGCTGACGGAGGCCAGCACGGCCACCACGTTGGGCTCCCGGTCCTTGAGGATGTCCCCCATCTGGCGCAGGCGGGCCCCGTCGGCCTCGGGGACCACGGAGGTGAGCACCTTCAGGCCGCCCACCTCGTGGGCACCGAAGAGGATGCGGTCGGTCTCGCCGGCGGCCTCCTTGGCCTTCAGCTTTTCAATGCTCTGGCGCAGGGCCTTCATCTCGGTCATGACGGCCTCAGCCTTCTCCCGCAGCTCGCCGGGCTTGGCCTTCAGGACGGCGGCGGCCCGGAAGATCAGCTCCTGGTTGCGGTTCATAGTCTCCAGGGAGGCCCGGCCGGTGGTGGCCTCGATGCGGCGCACGCCGCTGGCCACGGAGAACTCGCTGGTGATGTGGAACACCCCCACCTTGGCGGTGTTGTCCAGATGGGTGCCGCCGCAGAACTCCACGGAGAAGCCGTCGCCCATAGACACCACACGGACGGTGTCGCCGTACTTCTCGCCGAAGAGGGCGATGGCCCCCTTCTTCTTGGCCTCCTCAATGGGCAGCACCTCGGTGGTGACGTCGCTGCCCATGAGCACCATGTCGTTGACGATGGCGCTCACCCGGCCCAGCTCCTCGGGGGTCAGGGCGGAGAAGTGGGTAAAGTCGAAGCGCAGGCGGTCGGGCTCCACCAGGGAGCCGGACTGGTGGACGTGGTCCCCCAGCACAGAGCGCAGGGCGGCGTCCAGCAGATGGGTGGCGGAGTGGGCCCGCATGATGGCCTGACGGCGCTCCTTATTGATGGAGGCGTACACGGTGCCTCCCACCTTGATGGAGCCCTCCATCAGCTTGCCGTAGTGCATATACTTGCCGCCCTTGTTTTTCTGCACGTCGGTGACCTCAAACAGCATCCCGCGTCCACTGTCATGGGTAATTGTGCCGTGGTCGGCCACCTGGCCGCCCATCTCGGCGTAGAAGGGGGTCTTGTCCAGCACCACGATGGCCTCTCCGCCGCCCATGATCTCGTCCACCAGCTCTCCTTCTACGACAATGGCCACCACTCTGGCGTCTCTGACTGTGTCCTCGGTGTAGCCCACAAACCGGGTGGCGGGGACCTCCTTGCCAAACTCCACCCCGGCCCAGCCCAGGTCGCCCAGGGCCTCCCGGGCCTTCCGGGCCCGCTGGCGCTGCTCGTCCATCTGCTTGTGGAACTCCGCCTCGTCCAGGGTCATGCCCTGCTCCTCCACCATCTCCAGGGTCAGATCCACAGGGAAGCCGTAGGTGTCGTAGAGCTTGAAGGCGTCCGCCCCGGAGAAGGTTTTTTCCTGCTTCTCCTGGTGGCCCTTGAGCATGTCAGCGAAAATTTTCAGGCCGCCGTCGATAGTTTTGGCAAAATTCTCCTCCTCCACCCGGATGACCTTGGTGATATAGTCCTGCCGCTCCCGCAGCTCGGGGTAGTGGCCCTCGTTCTCGCGGATGACGGTGTCACACACGGTATAGAGGAAGGGCTCGTTCACCCCCAGCAGCTTGCCGTGGCGGGCGGCCCGGCGGAGCAGGCGGCGCAGCACGTAGCCCCGTCCCTCGTTGGAGGGGAGCACACCGTCGCAGATCATGAAGGTGGCGGAGCGGATGTGGTCGGTAATCACCCGGAGGGACACGTCCTTCTCGTGGCTCTCGCCGTAGTGGGCGCGGGTAATCTCACTCACCTTGTTGGTGATGTTCATGACGGTGTCCACGTCGAAGAGAGAGGCCACCCCCTGGCAGACGCAGGCCAGCCGCTCCAGGCCCATGCCGGTGTCGATGTTCTTCTGCTTCAGCTCCTCGTAGTGGCCCTCGCCGTCGTTGTCGAACTGAGAGAACACCACATTCCAGACCTCAATATACCGGTCGCAGTCGCAGCCCACGGTGCAGCCCGGCTTGCCGCAGCCCCACTGCTCGCCCCGGTCATAATAGATTTCCGAACAGGGACCACAGGGGCCGGAGCCGTGCTCCCAGAAGTTGTCCTCCTTGCCGAACTTGAAGATGCGCTCCTTGGGGATGCCGATGACCTCGTTCCAGATGCGGAAGGCCTCGTCGTCGGCGGGGGTGGTCTCATTGCCGGCGAAGACGGAGGGGTACAGCCGCTCCGGGTCCAGGCCCACCCACTCTGGGCTGGTGAGGAACTCCCAGGCGTAAGGGATGGCCTCCTTCTTGAAGTAGTCGCCAAAGGAGAAGTTGCCCAGCATCTCAAAGTAGGTGCCGTGGCGGGCGGTCTTGCCGATGTTCTCGATGTCGCCGGTGCGGATGCACTTCTGGCAGGTGCACACCCGGTGGCGGGGGGGCTCCTCCTCCCCGGTGAACCAGGGCTTCATGGGGGCCATGCCGCTGTTGATGAGCAGCAGGGAGGCGTCGTTCTGGGGGATCAGGGAGAAGCTGGGCAGGCGGAGATGGCCCTTGCTCTCGAAGAATTTCAGGAACATCTCCCGCAGCTCGTTCAGGCCGTAGGGTTTGGGTTCTTTCATGTTGATTACCTCCAAAATTCATATTGTTTTGTTTTAATTACTCTATCACAGCGTTGTAATACTCCTTGCCGTCCCGCTCGAAGGGAACGGCATAAAAACGTTTGCCGATCAGAGTACGCAGCTTCCTGATCGCTTCCATCTCGTCAGATCCAAATTCCTGATAGCAGGTCACTTGGCTGGCCTGATTCAGATCGTCATAAAAATCGGTGACACTGACAAGAAAGCGGTCCAGAATATCTTCAAAGGGGACCTGGGTGATATCCTGGGGGCAGCCGCCCTCCTCACCATAGCTGTCCGGCTCCATTTCAAAGGTCAGGGAAGTGACATAAATCTTATCTTTTCCGTTGATCTCTTTATAGGGGTTGGGGGCCAGATAAATCCCCGGTTCCACCTCCTCAATGTCAGGAGCATGATACTTTTCCGGGGTGTAATTTTGAAAGTTTTTCATCAGCGCTTCCTTTCTACTGTACTGTGACCTGGATACCCATCAGCTCCATGTCGGTGCTGTAGGCCACGCGGTACATGAGATTCTTCTTCTCGTGCTTGCAGTAGAACACCGCCGTGGCGTACTCCTCACCGGTGTCTTTGAGCTTCTGTCCGGTGGCCATGGCGTCGGTCTCCTTCTCATAGGCCTTGGCCTTGTCCAGGAACTCCTCCATATAGGCCTGGATGGCCTCCGGGCTGGAGGTCTCCTTCGCGTCCTCCCGGAGGGCGTCATAGACCGCCTGCCACTCCCCGCCGTTGAGCTGGGCGACCACCTCCCGGCCCTGTTCCAGAACGGTCTCCTCCTCCATCCCCTCGGGCAATGGATTGCCGGATACCTTACAGCCGGACAGAAGACACAGAACCGTCAGCACTGCCGCCAACAGAATCAATCGTTTTTTCATATTTCACTCCTTTCCACAAAAAAGCCGCCCCCGACATACTGTCAGGGGCGGAAAAATCCACGGTACCACCCTGATTATCCCCGCGCGGCGGGGCATCTCACTTGTCCGTAACGGGGACAGGCCGTCCCGGTCCTCCCGGGCCGCTGGGGAGTGGCGTGCGCGCAGAATCCGGCCGGGGGCTTCCACTCTCCCCCCTCGCTTGCGGCCGCTGTCTGAAGCGCTTGGCTCCTTCATCGCATTTTGCGGAGTCTATTTTACCATATTATTTGCCCTTGTCAACTGTTTTTCTTCTCATTTTTCTTCTCCGTCCACCGGTGGAGCTCCCGCAGCAGCTGAGACACATCCAGTGGCTTGGCCAAATGGGCGTCCATCCCGCTCTCCAGCGACTGGCGCACGTCGCTCTCCAGCACGTTGGCGGACAGGGCCATGATGGGGATGCCGGCCAGCTCCGGGTCCTCCAGGCTCCGGATGGCCCGCGCCGCCTGCCAGCCGTCCATCACCGGCATCTGAATGTCCATCAGCACCAGATCATAGGTCCCGGGGGCGGAGCCCTTCACCTTGTCCACCGCCTCCCTGCCGTTTTCCGCGGTATCCACAGAGAAGCCCCCGCCCCGGAGGATTTCTGTCTCAACCTCCCGGTTAATCTCGTTGTCCTCCACCAGCAAAATTTTCTGCCCGGCGGCCTGCTCCAGCCCCTCCGGCTGCCTGGCGGCAGCCCCCCGGGTGCTCACCTGCAGGTGGAGGGTGACGGTAAACACGCTGCCCTTGCCCGCGACGCTGTCCACCTGGATGGTGCCCCCCATCCGGTCCACAATATACTTGGCGATGGTCAGTCCCAGACCCACTCCGGGCACCCCGCTGAAGGTGCTGTTCCTCTGCCGGGCAAAGGGCTCAAACACCCGCTTCAAAAACGCCTGGTCCATGCCCACCCCGGTGTCCTCCACCACGATGCAGTAGGTCCCCCAGGGGCGGTCACGGTCCTCCCGCTCCTCAAGGGTAATGGAGGCCTGCCCCCCCGGCTCGGTATAAATCACCGCGTTGCTGGCCAGATAGGTAATCAGCTGTCTCAGCCTCTCCCGGTCGCTCAGAATGGCGCTGTGCCGCACGTCGGAGCAATCCAGGGTAAAGCGGAGATCCTTCTCCGTGGCCTGGGCCAGAAAGGACTCCCAGACCTCCCGGGCGATCTGGCACAGATTGCACTCCTCCTCCTGCTCCCTCTCCTTGGAACCGATCCAGGACATCTCCAGCACCTTGTCAATCAGGTCCAGCAGCTGCCGGCCGGCGCTCTCCACCCGCTCCAGATAGCCCAGGGCCTCAGGCTCTGTAATCTCCATCTTAGCCAGGGTGGTATAGCCGAAGATCGCGTTTAGCGGGGTGCGCATATCGTGAGACATGTTGGATAAAAACTCGTTTTTCGCCACAATCGCCAAATTGGCGTTCTCCAGGGCCTCAGCCAGCATCTGCTTCTGCTGGAGCTCCCGCTGGAGCTCCTCGTCCACCCGCCGGTAGCCCATCACAATCTGGTCCACCCGCTCCCCGGCGCTCACATTGACCACGCGCAGCTGCAAATACTGCACCTCATCCCCGCAGATGACCCGGTAGTTCATATAGTAGGTGGTAATTTCCAGCAGCCTTTTCCGGATATACTCCGGGTCGGTCTCCCTGATTACCATCTCCCGGTCCTCAGGGTGGACCCACACCTTCACATAGTCGTCCAGATACCAGCGCAGACCCTTCATCTGGTACTTCTCCCCGAACTGCCGCACAGTCCGCTGGCTCAGCCGGTAGGGCAGGATCCGGTCCTGTTCCAGGTCCGCGTAGAGGATGGTCTCATAGTTGACGCTCAGCCCCTCGATGACCTCCAGGCGGCGCAGATGCTCCTGGTTAATCAGCGCCCGCTCCCGGTCATACTCCTGGATCAGGCCCTGATAGCGCCGCTCCGCCTCCTCCCGTTCTCCCCGCTGACGGTCCTTTTTTTCGGTGGCGTCCCCTAAAAAGACGTAGAAAAAGTCCCCCATGGACTCCCCATGGGCAAAATGGCCATAGTCCTCAATCCAGGAGATGGTGCCGTCCCGGCAAATAACCCGGTACTCCACATAGTCCAGGTCATACTGGCTGTCGGCGATCTGCCGCTTAATGCTCTCCTCCACCTCGTCCAGGTCCTCCGGGTGAACCAGGCCCCGGAAGGAACCCCCTGTCAGCTTCTGAAACTGCTCCCAGCTGTCGCATCGGAGGATTCGCAGCAGCCCCCGGTTGGCGTAGATAATCTCCTCTGCCCCGTGGGCGCGGTAGATCATAAAGCCGCCCGGTATCTCATCCATAAAACGCATCATGGCGTAGGCCATGCGCAGCTTGGGGTCCTCCGGCAGCAGGGCCAGAATTCCCGTCCCCAGGGAGCGGTCCACGGAGATGCCGTTGTCCTGAAAAAACTGGAGCAGGGACATCATCTGCTCCATCATATCGCGGTTCCATCTCTGTCTTTCCATGGCCCTCTCTCCTCTCGGTTCTGCCCTTAAATTTTAACACACGCGGTTCAATTTGTCACCACTTATTTCCGTCCGCCGTATTCCATAAAAATCCGGGTCCGGCGCCTGAGGAAGGCGCCGGACCCGGTGGCACAGCTGTCTATCCCCTGCGGCGGCAGGGGCCCCGGTTCTAAAGCCGGGCCAGGGCAAACTCCACATAGAGGCTGGCGGCAATGGGGATTGCCCGCTCATCCACATCAAACCCGGGGGTGTGGTGGGCCATTTGTGAGCCTGGAACAGATTCGCTGCCGCTGCCCACAAAGGCGTAGACCCCGGGGACAGCGGCCATGATCTCCGCCATGTCGTCCCCGCCCAGAGACAGCTCCTTGGGCACCAGGCTCCCCCTGCCCACCACCTTCTCCACAACGGGGGCTACCTCCTCATACACCCGGGCGTCGTTAATCAGCGCCCGGGTAAAGGACTCGGTCTCAATCTCGGCCCCGGTGTTGTACAGCGCGGCCACGCTCCGGGCGGTGTCGGCAATCTTGCCGTTGAGCATGGCCCGGGTCTCCTCAGAGAAGCACCGGACGGTGCCCTCAATCACCGCCTCCTTGGCTACAATGTTGTACCCCTCCCCGGACCGGAGCACTCCCACCCCGATGAGGGCGGGGTCGGTGGGGCTCTTCAGCCGCCCCACCAGGCCCTGGAGGGCCGTCACAATCTGGGCGGCGGCGTAGAGGGCGTCCGCCCCCAGCTCCGGGGTGGAGACGTGGGCGCTTTTGCCGGTGATGCGGATGGTAAAGTGGTCCACCGAGGCGTTCTCCGCCCCCGGATTCATGGCCACCTGCCCCACCGGCAGGTTGGACTGCATGTGGATGCCGAAGGAGCGGTCCGCCCCCTCCAGAGCGCCGTCTTGAACAAACAGGACGGCCCCCGCGCCGTACTCCTCCCCCGGCTGGAACACCAGGGCAATCTCCCCGGTGAGGGAGTCCTCCAGCTTTTTCAGCGCCCGGGCCGCCCCCAGAAGGGCGGCGGTGTGGGCGTCGTGGCCGCAGGCGTGCATGACGCCGGGACATTGGGAGGCATAAGGGACGGTTTTCTCGTCCTGGATGGGCAGGGCGTCGGTGTCCGCCCGGAGGACGATCTTTTTTCCCGGTCCTCGCTTGCCCTGAATGGTCCCCAGCACGCCGGTCTCCCCCACCCGGCGGGTGGCGATGCCAACGGCGTTCAGCTCCTCCTCAATCTTAGCGGCGGTGTTGTACTCCCTCATGCTCAGCTCAGGGTGGCTGTGAAACCAGCGGCGCAGGGATATGATGTAGTCCCGGTCCTGTTGAACCAGCGGATGGATTGCCATAGTTATATTCACCTCAAGTCATGATATGTTCCCGCCCCCGGAGAGGGGCGGGAACCGTGTTGTATCAAGGGGGGATCAATACTCAAAGGCGGGGATATAGGTGCCCTGGAAGATATCCTGAATGGCCTGGGCGGTCTCGGCGGACTGATAGGCGGCCAGCACCTTCTGATAGACCGGGTTGTCCAGGTCGGCGGTGCGGCAGGCGATGATGTTGATGTAGGGGTTGTCGGAGCCGGGCTCCACCTGCTCGGTATAGACGGCCTCGTCGATCTTCAGGCCGTTGTCGATGGCGTGGGCCCCGTTGACAAAGCCGGCGGCCACGTCGGGCAGGAGGCTGGCGGTGTTGGCGGCCTCCACCTCCACAAACTCCAGCTTCAGGGGGTTGGCGGTGATGTCCTTCAGCTCGGGCATATAGCCGGCGGCGGGGTCCACCTCCAGCAGGCCGGCGGACTCCAGAATCTTAAAGCACCGGCCCTCGTTGGTGGGGTCGCTGGGGACGGCGATCTTGTCCCCCTCCTTCAGCTGGCTGACATCGGTGATCTTGTCGGAGTACAGGGACAGGGGGGCCACAATGGTGTCGCCCAGGACGGCGATGTCATAGCCCAGGTCGTCGATCTCCTTCTGGAGGTAGGCCTTGTGCTGGAAGGCGTTCAGGTCGATCTCCCCGGCGTCCAGGGCGTTGTTGGGCAGCTTGTATTCGGCGAACTCCACCATCTCGCAGCGGATGTTGTCCCCCTCCAGCAGCTTGTTGACGGTGTCCCACTGCTCGTTGTTGGCGCCCACCACGCCCACCTTGACCACGGTGACCTGGGGGGCCGGGGTGGAGCCGGGATTGGAGCCGGGATTGGAGCCGGAAGCAGGGCTGGAGCTGCCGCTGTTTCCGCCGCAGGCGGCCAGGGACAGGGACAGTGCCGCGGCCAGGGCCAGCGCGAAAATGTTCTTCTTTTT
>CATNCS010000038.1 GCA_950097245.1 uncultured Oscillospiraceae bacterium
ACAGCTCGGGGAGCCAACGCTGCAAGTGTAAGGAGTGCGGCATATATCGGTGGTGGTCTTGGTGAAGCGCTCCACCACCTCGGGCAGGGCCGCTTTCAGGGCCTTGCTGTCCAGCCTGGAGGCCGTGACCGCTTTCCAGGTGACCTTGTACTCCCCGGCCCGCAGCTCCTCAGAATCGCCCATGTGGGCCTTGATAGCGTCCTTGATATTCTCAGCCTCTGCTTGGGCTTCCTCAATGAGGGCTTGCAGCTGGCGCAGCTCCCGGACCTTGCTCTCGATCTCGTTGATTGACATATTGGTTACCTCCTTCAATTTTATGGGGTTCAGGCGGCGGGGTCGGGCTGGTCTACGATTACAACGCTCCGTGGGCCGGGTGTCCGCTCTTACCTTGATACCTCTCGGTGTCCTGGCCTGTCCCCTTGCTATGGTCTTATTATAATATATGTTCCCATAGAAGCCTATTAACAAACCACATAAATATGTTCCCATATATTTGTTCAATTTATCTATGGATACATATAGACAAGCGTGGTATAATAGGACCATAATGGAGGAGGTGTCCGAGTAAAACGGCGCTCCCCAGGGAGGTGAATATATGCCAGTCAGTGAAGCCCAAAAAAAAGCATCGGTCAAATACCTGGAAAAGCTGGATGAAGTAAGAATTAGAATGCCAAAGGGCCACAAGGCTACCATCCAGGCCCATGCAGAGGCCCGTGGAGAGTCCGTCAACGGCTTTATTAACCGGGCCATATTGGAGACTATGGAGCGGGACAGCGGCACTTCTGTAGCCGCTGAGGGGGATAGCGCATGGAAATTACTGATTTGCAGAAGCTATGTGAAAACGGCTCCATCCGCTGGACCGGCCACATATTGAAGCGGCTTATGCAGCGAGGAATCTTTCAGGCCAGTGTGGTCCAGGCCATCCGCAGCGGAGAGATTATAGAACAGTACCCGAATGATTACCCATACCCCAGCTGTTTACTCCTGGGAACCACGGAGGCTGGGGAGGCCCTTCACATAGTCTGCGGAATAGGCGAGGGTGAAGTCTGGCTGATTACCGCATATCACCCGGACCCTGACGAATGGGAAAGCGATTTGAAAACAAGGAGGGCGAAATAATGAGTTGTTTTTACTGCAAGGGACAGACGATTGAACAAATGACAAAGTTCATTGTTGACCTGGGCCGGTGTGTGGTGATTGTGAAGAACGTCCCCGGCCAGGTATGCCAGCAATGCGGGGAAACTTCATACAGTGATGAGGTGGCCCAGCAGCTGGAGAAGATCGTGGAGGCTGTGAAGCGGAGCATTATGTGCGAGGTTGCAATCATCGACTATTTACAAGCTGCATGAAAGAAGGACCGGGGGATTTCTCCTCCGGTCCTCTGTATTTACCCGGCGAGACCGGGCGCTTCCACATGGTCAAGGTATAGGGGTATAAGTTACCCTCTGCCATAGTTGCAACCTGTGTAACTCCCCGGCCCCGGCTGGCTTTAAGCCTTATTTTTAGCTTTCTGGAGTGCTGCCATTGCCGCCGCCTTTTGCGCTTCACTGGCGACACGGGGAGGACGAATTTTAATCCAGCTTTTCGGTATGTAATACTCTACTGCTTGCCCATCATGACAGGTTTTGACAAGTCGGCAATCCTCCGGGCGTTCCTGGGCCAGCTGCTCCAGCCGCCGCCGCATGGTGCCGTTGTGGGTGTAGACGCTGGCTGTTTTTTCCTCCTCGTTGAAATTGATAATCGTCTCTTGCTCATATCGTGTTAAATTCATGTAGTCCTCCTTTTTTATGTGCGAATTTATGCAACAATGTTTGCTGTATCTGAGGTTTTATAAGGTTTTGCGGCTCTTTTTTATGGTGCCGGAAATGTCGCATAACTGTTTTTTAGGACCTGCGAAATCTGCGGTTCAAACTCACGTTAGCGAGCAAACACAAGTTTTCCCAAGCCGCCGGAAAATGATCCGTCTTTTTTATGTTTGCACTTTCTTGCATTTTCAACACTTTCCAGCTAGAAAAAGGGGGAGGTCACATCTGGCCTAACAGCCATTCAAAGCCGGGGAGCGTGGATATCTGCGCTCCCTGAATCCCCTGCTTCTCCAGTTCGGCGGCGGCTTCCTCCCTACTGCATCCCAGGACAGCGGCTATATCATCCAGGCTGAAAAGCTACTCATAATTATTCTCCTTTTTCGTAAATTTTCCGATTATTTCCGGGTTTCGCCGCCTGGAAGATGGTCAGCCAATCTGGCAGCTTCATACAAACCATCCAGGGGGAGCGGGACCAGCGGAAGAATACGGCGGGGGTTCCGTCCTGGAATCGCTGGGCATCCCGCTCCGCTTGGACCATCCATTCGGACAGCCGCAGTGCCTCCGCCCTCTTGCACTCGATATGAATGCCGGGGAGTCCGGTCAAGTCAGGCTCTTTTCCATAGTTCAACGGATTGCCGGGGCGCACGTCGTACCCGTGGCCCTGGAATATGCGGGATAACTCCAGTTCAGCGGCACGTCCCTTGCGTTGGCTTTTAGCACCCATATCAGCTACCCTCCAATATCAACCGCAATCGTAGTCAATGCACAACTGCCACTGATTTTCTCTCCCTTATGGTTGTAACGGTCAACCCACCACTCGCACCCGTTGCCTAAACACTCAATATGGGCCTCCCTTCCCACACTCAATAGTGGGCAGATCATCTTTTTTTCATCCATTGGTATCACCTCCAGGCAGAAACATCATACCGACATTCCCGCCACCAAAATCAAGAATCTTTGCGCCCAGCTCCTGAGCCGTGGTCAGTGTACATCCGGGCCGGTCGTGGTATCGGTCCGGGCAATCAGCCTCACAGGGCAGATTGTCAATAGGACAAATTAACTGCTTCATAGATTTCTCATCTCCCATCCATACCGCTTTGCGGGTGAACCGTCCTTCTGGAATAGTCTCCGGGACGGCTCGTTAAACTCCAGCTTGACTTTACCCCTTGCGCCAAACTCCCGGTTTTTGAGAATGGTCAGTAGGGAAGAATACCCTAACTCTTGTACTTTTTCTTCTGGGACCCTCTCGACCTTGAACACATTGTCCGCCCGGTTGGTAATATCGCCGCTGCCGCCCACGTCATCAGCCTCCAGGGGCCGCTTCTCTTGCCTTCCCTGGCGTCAGGTCAAACTCTTTCGCAACCATTCCTTGGTCGTAGAAATACATCATATCGGGATCGCTGCAAGTCCATACAACCGCATCGTGGCTAAATCCATTTGCAAGAATTGAGCGGCAGCTTTCCTCGGTAGTCCCGTGATACAGTCTTTCCATGATGTCACCTGCCCAGTTTGGGTTCTTGTTTGCTTATAGCACAATAGCAACCACCTCCAAAGAATTACTTGCTGAAAAAGCAGATACTTTCCGATCAGTCAAGGACTTTCTTTTCAGCAGATACAGCAGGTTTGGAGGGGGAGAGTGTGAGAGGGGGAGGGCGTGGAAAGTGCCAGGGCCGCAAAAGGGCAGACTTTCCCCTTGGTGTAACATTCATCGCTCCCTCGCCCTTTCCCTCTTGCGGAACGTGGTTTCATTCGCCATCGTCAGGAACACGCCGCCGATCTTCAGCCGGGGGTTGATCTGACGCTGGATGCTCCGCACGGTGCCTACCAGCTCCGTCATGTCCTCCGCCGCCAGATAGTCCGCCTGGACAGGGATAAGAACATCGTCCGACGCGGACAGGGCGTTGATAACCAGCATACCCAGCGAGGGGCGGCAATCCAGCAAAACATAGTCATAATTCCGCTTTACACTGTCCACATACTGCCGCAGCACCGTTTCCCGGCTCATCACGTTCACCAGCCCCACCTCCACAGCGGACAGGCTGCGGTTTCCCGGCACAAAGTCAAAGCCCTCATGGTGGTGCATGATCTCCGGGTGGTCGCGGGGCATTGTCCCGGCCACAACGTCGTTCATGGCATTGGCAAGGGTCAGGGGCAGGTGGTGGGGCTTGCGCTGGCCCAGCATCTTGGTCAGATCACCCTGGGGGTCTACGTCCAGCAGGAGAACTTTCTTTCCTTCCAGCGCAAGACCGGCCCCCAGGTTGTAGACAGTGGTGCTTTTGCCAACGCCGCCCTTTTGATTTGCTACGCTTATCACTTTCGGTTTCGCCATTTTGGGGTTCCCTCCTTTCCATAGATTTAGCCGCCTGCGGCGAAACAGACGGCTGTGTAAAGTGGGCCAGCGGCCCACCTGGGGCCTACTGCCCCTCGTCCATGAGAAGTGCCAGAACGTCCTCCATGCCAGCGTCAAAGATGAAGTCCTCGCTCTCCGCCAGAAACTCCTCCATGAACATCTGCGCCAGGGCGGGGTACTGCTGGCAGTCGGTGAAGTCCTCCGACGGCGCGATCTCCACCAGGGCATAGACGCCCTCCAGCACCTTCATGGCCCCGGTGCAGTCGCCGTGGCTCACCATGAGCCGCAGGGCCTTCTCCGTAGCCCGCACCATGTCCAGCTCGCCCACCTCCAGGAAGGCGCTCCACAGGGCCTCCATACTCTGCTGGGCGGTGCTGCGAACCTCGTCGGCCAGCTTCTCAACGCGGGCCTCGCTGTTCTGCGCCTCATTCTTCTTCCACTTCATGACTTGTCCTCCTACTGTAAAATTCACAGCCGTCTGCGGGATTTAGACGGCTATGTAGAGTCGGGGCAGGGGGGTAATTACGTCTGCCAACCGGGACAAAAAAAGAGCGCCGTTTCATTCAGGGAATGATTCGGCGCTCTATGTATGGCTGAAATATAAACAGTATTCAGTTATGACAAATCAAGTCAAATCAGGAGAAAAATACAGATTGATCTTTTGGCATTGGGGGCCTTTAGAGAGGGTGATAGCCGCCCACGACGGCCTGCCCTAAGACCAGGCCCAAATCGACTTCTTTCGCTCTGTCAGTTAGCCCATTTTTTAACCCAAAAGGGCCGGTTAGCCCATATTTAACCCAAAAAAACAGGGTCAAATCGGGTCAAATCAGGCCAAATTTGGGCAAAGGCTATCAAAGGTTTTCAAAAGAAAAAACCCCGGAAAATCGAATTTTCCGGGGTTTTTGAGCGTTTTTGGATATAAAATCAACGCTTGGAGAACTGAGGCGCGCGGCGGGCGGCCTTGAGGCCGTACTTCTTGCGCTCCTTCATACGAGGGTCGCGGGTGAGGAAGCCGGCGGCCTTCAGGGCGGGGCGGAACTCCGCATTGGCCAGCAGCAGGGCGCGGGCGATGCCGTGGCGGATGGCGCCGGCCTGACCGGTGACGCCGCCGCCAGTTACAGTGGCGACCACGTCCACCTTGCCCACCTGCTCGGTGGCCACCAGGGGCTGACGGACGATGAGCTTCAGGGTCTCCAGACCGAAGTAGTCGTCGATGTCCCGGCCGTTGATGGTGATAGCGCCGGTGCCGTTCTCAAACAGATGGACGCGGGCCACAGAGGACTTCCGACGGCCGGTGCCATAGAAATAAGGCTTCTTGCTCTTATACATACTCTAAATCCTCCTTACTCGGCGTCCCAGAGCTCGGGCTTCTGGGCGGCGTGGTTGTGCTCGCTGCCGCGGCAGATGTGCAGGCGGGTCAGCGCGTCCCGGGACAGGCTGTTCTTGGGCATCATGCCCTTAACAGCCAGCTGCATGGCCAGCTCAGGCTTGGTCTGCATCAGGGTGCGGTACTTGGTCTCCTTCAGGCCGCCCACCCAGCCGGAGTGGGTGCGGTAATACTTCTGGTCCAGCTTCTTGCCGGTGAGGACCGCCTTCTCGGCATTGATGATGATGACGCAGTCGCCGCAGTCGGCGTTGGGGGTGAACTCAGGCTTGCGCTTGCCCCGCAGCAGGTCGGCGGCGATGACAGCGGTCTTGCCCATGGGCTTGCCGGCGGCGTCGATGACGTACCACTTCCGCTGGGTGCTGCCCATTTTTGCCATGAACGTGGACATAGGTGTAACCTCCAATTTCTTTCCATTTATGTGAAAAATGCCTTTGATCAAAGCATTTTGCCCCGAACGTTATACAAATGGAGCGTGTTGTATTATAGTACGGGGAAAGACGGGTGTCAACGGATTTTTTGAGAAATTTTAAGAAAAACTTTTATATCTCCGGATATCTCCTGTTTTCTCGATTATTCTCTTGATAACTCGCGTTTGATTTTTGTTTTTCACTTGCGGAAAGCCGGGTTTTTGTGGTAGAATACCGACGTAGGGGGCGGCCTCTGTGCCGCCCCGTTCATTAAGGATGCCGGGGCAGCGGGGCGGGACGGAGCCCGCCCCCTGCAAGGAGGTTCTGCCCATGAACAAAATTCTCTCCCTCACCCGCCGGTGTGTGGAGGACTACAATATGATACGTCCCGGCGACCGGATCGCGGTGGGGGTGTCGGGAGGAAAGGACTCCCTGATGCTGCTCATGGCCCTGGCAAAGCTGCGGGAGTTTTACCCCGTCCCCTTCACGCTGGAGGCTGTCACCCTGGACCTGGGCACATCAAACTTTGCCCAGGGGAACGATTTTTCCCCGGTGGCCCGGCTGTGCCGGGAGCTGGACGTGCCCTACACCGTGATCCCCTCCCAGATTCGCTGGGTGATTTTCAACAGCCGGCAGGAGAAAAACCCATGCTCTCTGTGCTCCAAGATGCGCCGGGGGGCGATTCACGCCGCCCTCCAGGAGCGGGGAATCTCCAAAATCGCCCTGGGCCACCACTATGACGACGCGGTGGAGACCTTCTTCATGTCCCTGATCTTCGAGGGCCGGCTGTCCTGCTTTCAGCCCGTCACCTACCTGGACCGGACGGGGATTACCCAGATTCGCCCCCTGCTCTACTGCGGAGAGAACCTGATCCGCCACACCGCCCGGCGGCTGGAGCTGCCCGTGGTCCACAGCACCTGCCCCGCCGACGGGAACACCAAGCGGCAGGAGATCAAGGAGCTGATCTATGAGCTCCAGGGCCGGTATCCCGGCCTGAAGGCCCGGGCCTTTGGCGCCATGCAGCGCCTGCCCCTGCCCGAATGGGGACCGGTGGAGCATCGCCGCCGGCCTCTGCCGGAGGAATTGGAGGAATGAACGATGAGCGGCCGTAGACGAAAGCAAAATTCCAGCTGGATTACAGTATTTCTGTTTGTCATGATCCTGCTGGTGATGGCCTACTTCTGGTATAGCCAACAGGAGCAGGTAGCCGTGCCCCAGACGGGGGGTGGCCTGGAGGTCCACTTTATCGACGTGGGGCAGGCGGACGCCGCCCTGGTGGCCTGTGACGGCCGCTACATGCTCATCGACGGCGGCAACGCGGAGGACTCCGACCTGATCTACTCCTATCTGGAGCGCCGCGGAGTCAGGCATCTGGACCTCATGGTGGCCAGCCACGCCCACGAGGACCACATCGGCGGCCTGTCCGGCGCGCTGAACTGCGCCACGGTGGACACCGCCCTGTGCCCGGTGACCGAGTATAACTCCAAGGTGTTTCAAAATCTGGTAAAGTATTTGGAGGCGCAGGGAAAGGCCCTCACCGTGCCGGAACCGGGGGACAGGTTCACTCTGGGCTCCGCCCGGGTGGAGATTCTGGGACCGGTGGAGGAGTACGACGAGACCAACGACACCTCCATTGTCCTGCGCATCGACTACGGCGACACCTCCTTCCTCTTCACCGGGGATATGGAGAAGGGGGCGGAAGCTGATTTGATCGAATCGGGGGCCAATTTGCGGGCCACCGTTCTGAAGGCGGGCCACCACGGCAGCGACACCTCCTCCGGCTACCAGTTTCTCCGGGAGGTCATGCCCAGGTATGCGGTGATCTCAGTAGGGGAGGGCAACAAGTACGGCCACCCCTCGGATGAGGTGCTCAGCCGCCTTCGGGATGCGGGAACAGAGGTCTACCGCACCGACATGCAGGGCCACATCATCGCCTCCAGCGACGGCAGGTCGGTCACCTTCCGCACCGAAAAGGAGGCGGACACCGCCACCAACCCCACAGGTAATTCTACTGTCCGGACCTATATCGGCAACGCCGGGACAAGGAAGTTCCATCTGCCCGACTGCGCCTCGGCGAAAAATGTCCAGGAGGACAACCGGGTGGTGTTCTACACCCGCCTTCAGGCCGTGCTGGAGGGCTACGAGCCCTGCGGGCGGTGCAAACCCTAATATTGCTGCCCGTAAAAGAGACAAGAGAAGATATACAAAACAGCGGAGGTATTTTGGACGCTTCAAAAGGAAGTGTCCAAAATACCCCCGCCAATTTATGTCAACTTCTCTTGGCCCGGTTGATGGCAGCCAGAATGGCCCGGAGGGGAGCCAGGTTGATGTTGTGGCTCAGGCCCACGCCCCAGTACTGCTTGCCGGTGCGCTTATCCTGGAGGAGGATATAGGCCACACCCTGGGAGTCGGAACCGTCGGTGATGGCGTGGGAGGAGTAGTCCAGGAAGGAGAACCGGTCGATCTTCTCCCCCTTGATGGCGTTGAAGAAGGCGTCGATGGGGCCGTTGCCCTCGCCGGACACCTGGAAGACGGTGTCGGTGTGGCGCAGGGTGCCGGTAAACGCCACGTGGGAGTGGCCCTCCTCGTCGATGGTCTCGTGGAAGGAGTGCTTCAGCAGCTGGTAGGGCTCCTTCACGTCCACATACTCCTGGTGGAACAGCTGGTTGATCCGCTCCGGGGCAATCTCCTTGCCCACCTTGTCGGTCTCCACCTGGACGATATGGCCAAACTCCGGGTGCATGGACTTGGGCAGGTCGAAGCCGAAGTCGTGCTCCATGATATAGGCGGCGCCCCCCTTGCCCGACTGGGAGTTGATGCGGATGATGGGCTCGTACTCCCGGCCCACGTCGGCGGGGTCGATGGGCAGGTAGGGGATCTCCCAGTACTCGGTGCCCGAGGACTTCATATACTGCACGCCCTTGTTGATGGCGTCCTGATGGCTGCCCGAGAAGGCGGTAAATACCAGCTTGCCCACGTAGGGCTGGCGGTCGCCCACGGGCATCTTGGTGCACCGCTCGTACATCTCCTTGATCTTGTTGATATTGGAGAAGTCCAGCTCCGGGTCCACACCCTGGGTGTACATGTTCATGGCCAGGGTGACCATGTCCACGTTGCCGGTGCGCTCGCCGTTGCCGAAGAGGGTGGCCTCCACCCGGTCGGCCCCGGCCAGCAGGCCCATCTCCGTGGTCGCCACGCCGCAGCCCCGGTCGTTGTGGGGGTGGAGGGAAATGATGGCGCAGTCCCGCCCGGGAATTTTTCTGCAGAAGTACTCCAGCATGTCGGCGAACTGGTTGGGCATGCAGTTCTCCACGGTGGTGGGCAGGTTCAGGATGACCTTGTTGTCCGGGGTGGCGTGGAGGTGGTCCAGGACGGCCTGGCAGATTTCCACGGCGTAGTCCATCTCGGTGCCCATAAAGGATTCCGGAGAGTATTCAAACCGCAGATTCATACCGGATTCAATCATGGGCTGGGACATCTCGTAAATGAGGTCGGCGGCATCGGTGGCGATCTTGGTGATGCCGTCGCAGTCCATGTGGAAGACCACCTTCCGCTGGAGGGTGGAGGTGGAATTGTAGAAGTGCAAAATGACGTTTTTGGCCCCCTGGATGGCCTCGAAGGTCTTTTTAATCAGGTGCTCCCGGGCCTGGACCAGCACCTGGATGGTCACGTCGTCGGGGATGTGCCCCCCCTCGATGAGCTCCCGGCATATCTCGTACTCCGTCTCGCTGGCGGAGGGAAAGCCGATCTCGATCTCCTTTAAGCCGATATCGACGAGGGTGTGGAAATACTCCAGCTTTTCGGCCAGGTTCATGGGGTCCACCAGGGCCTGGTTGCCGTCCCGCAGGTCCACGGAGCACCAGACGGGGGCCTTGGTAATCACCCGGTCGGGCCAGGTGCGGCCCTTGATGGGCTGGGGGGTAAAGGGAATATACTTTTCAAATCCGGGTTTCATATTGTGTGTCCTCCTTCAATATTTCAGTCACTTTTTTTGCAGCTCTATCAGCCGCCTGACCAGCCGCTCCCGATTTTTTGCCGTTTTCATAAAGGCTGGCAGCATGTCGGCCTGAGTTCGCAGGCCGGGGTTGTCCGGCGGCTTTTCCCGCAGGCGGGCGCTTAGGTAACCGATGAGATAGGCCAGGTGCTCCCGGTTCAGGGCCCAGACCGGTTTGCCGTCGAAGCTGGTCAGAAACCACAGGTCAAAGCCGAAAATGGGGTCCTGACCCCTCCGGAGCACGCCGTCCCCGCCATACCACACCACCTGCCCGGTTTTTTCCACCCTTCCCGGCATCACAAAGCCGCAGTAGGGGCAGGGCACCCGGAGCACAGGGAAGGTCTGCCGGCGCGGGTCCTGGATGGGGACGTTGTAGTACCGGCCGCAGGACTGGCACAGGTTTTGCACCCGGAAGCGGTATCCGCTTAGCTGTTTTGCCCGGGCGTGGCCGCAGGCGGCGCATTGGAAGCGGTACTGCCCCTCACGGTACGTGACCAGCCCCATCCCGCCGCAGCGGGGGCAGGTGACGCACAGCCCCGTTTTCAGGGCGGAGTAGACGCTGTAGGTTCCGTAGGGTTTGTCTTTGGTTCGATTTTTCGGCATGACAGCCTCCTTTCCACACGGAAGCAGCAAAAACGCCCCCGACTTTTTCAAGTCAGGGGCGTGTCAATCACACGCGGTACCACCCTGGTTCAGCGGACAGTCACCTGCCCGCCCTCACAACCTCCAACAAGGCTCCGGCCGGTAACGGGGCCATACGTCCTGCCCTACTGCGGTTCAGGCAGGCTGCTCGGGGGCCAGTTATCCACAGCTGCTCCTCACGCCGGCTCGCACCATCCGCCGGTTCTCTGAGTGGGAGGGAGCTGTCTTTTTCCCCTTCATCGCATTTGCTTGTCGGCTATTCTAACGGATTACGGCCCCTTTGTCAAGAGGGAATTTGCTCCCGTGGCTTTTTACAAATCTTTTCTCACCGGCTCTCTCCAGGGGACATCCTTAAGCTGTTCTCCGGCCTCCAGCGCCTCAATCGTTCCAGCGGATGCGTCCAGCAGGTGGGCGGCAAACTGCGCCGCCCGCTCCTCCGGAATCAGCACAGACATCAGCACGTCGGCGCCATAGTCCACGTTCTCGACCACACCGCCGAAGTGGAACACCTCCCGGCGGACCTCCTCAAACTGCCCGTAGGTACAGGGCACCTCCATGGCCACCCAGCGGCGGACCACCGAGACGCCGGCGGCGTCCAGGGCGTCCTTGGCGCTTCTGCTGTAGGCCCGGACCAGTCCCCCCGCCCCCAGCAGAATGCCGCCGAAATACCGGGTAACCACACAGACCACATCGGTGATCTCCTCCCGCTGGAAGACGTTGAGCATGGGCTGGCCGGCGGTACCCTGGGGTTCGCCGTCGTCGGAGTAGCGCTCCACGCCCCCCTCCCGGATTCGGTAGCACCAGCAGTGGTGCCGGGCGTCGTAGTGCCGCTTTCGGGTCTCCTCAATCCGCGCCCGGGCCTCCTCCTCAGAGGTCACCCGCCACACCTGGCCGATAAACCGGGACCGCTTCTCCACCAGCTCCGTCTCACTGTGCCCGGTGGGGATGTAATGCTCTCTCATAGGGGTCCATCTCCTCATACAGCAGAGAATACATGCAGGAGTCATATACTCGCCCCCGCTTGCACACGCTTCGCCGCAAAATACCCTCCAGCTGGAAGCCCGCCTTCTCCAGCACCCGGCGGGAGCCGGCGTTGTAGTCGAAGGGCTCGGCGTAGATGCGGACCAGGTCCTCCCAACGGTCATAGCCCTCCCAACAGATCTGCTTGACAGCCTCGGTCATGATTCCTTTGCCCCAGTACTCCTCCGCCAGCCAGTAGCCCAGCTCGGCGGTCATGCGGTACACATCGCTGCCCAGGCACAGGGCGATGCTGCCCACGGCGCGGCCGTCCACCTCGATGGCTCGGAAGAGCTGCTTCTCCTCGTCTGCCGCGATACAGCTCCCGATAAACGTTTCTGCGTCGGTGCGAATATAGGGGTGCGGGAATACGTCCCGCAGATTGCAGGCGATCTCCTCGTTGTTGGCGTACCGCAGTACGTCGTCAACATCCTCCCGCCGCCAGGGGCGCAGAATGAAATCCATCTTAGACTTCTCCTTTCTGTGTAGGGGCGGACATTGTCCGCCCGTTATCATAACGTTTGCGTTCAGGGCGGGCGCACAATGTGCGCCCCTACAGGGTTTTTGCATTAAAACGGCGCGCCGGGGTGGTCGCGCCGTTTGCGGTTATTCCTCCCACGGCTCCCGGTGGGGCCTCCAGCCCTCCACCAGGGGCCCCAGCTGGCCGATGACCTTGGGCGTACAGGTGGCAATCACGTCGATGGTCTCGCCATAGTCCACCTTCTCCACCTTGGCCTCCAGATAGAGCTTGTCCAGCAGACCGCCCTTGTCATAGGGCAGGTGGATGGTGACCCGCCGGGCCCCGTTGTCCAGCACCCGGCCGATGGCGGCCAGCAGGTCGGGCACCCCCTCCCCCGTCTTGGCGGAGATGGACACCCGGTCCTCCCCGTGGGGACGGATGTCCCCCGTCCACAGGTCGCACTTGTTGAACACCTCGATGCGGGGGGTCTCATTGGCTCCCAGCTCCTGAATCAGCTGGTCCACCACCTCCGCCTGCTCCCGCCACTGGGGGCTGGAGGAGTCAATCACGTGGAGGAGCAGGTCTGCGTACTCCAGTTCCTCCAGGGTGGCCTTGAAGGCCTCCACCAGGTGGTGGGGCAGCTTGCGGATAAAGCCCACCGTGTCGGACAGCAGGACAGTACAGGTATCGGAAATTTCCAGCGTCCTGGTGGTGGTGTCCAGGGTATCGAAGAGGCGGTTGTTGGCGGGAATCTCCGCCCCGGTGAGGTGGTTGAGCAGGGTGGACTTGCCCGCGTTGGTGTAGCCCACGATGGCCACCACCGGCACCTCGTTTTTGATCCTCCGCTCCCGCTGGGTGGCCCGCACCCGGCGGACATCCTTCAGCTCGCTCTCCAGCTTGGCGATTTTCCGGCCCAGAATGCGCCGGTCGGACTCCAGCTGGGTCTCGCCGGGGCCCCGGGTGCCGATGGCCCCCTCCTGGCGCTCCAGGTGCTTCCACATGCCCAGCAGACGGGGCAGCAGATACTTGTACTGGGCCAGCTCTACCTGGAGCCGGCCCTCCTTTGTCCGGGCCCGCTGGGCGAAGATGTCCAGAATCAGGGCCGACCGGTCCAGCACGCTGACCTTCAGCTCCTCGGCCAGGTTGCGCTGCTGAGAGGGGGACAGGGGGTTGTCGAAGATGACCATGTCGGCGTCTGACGCCTCCACCAGTTCCTTCACCTCGGCCACCTTGCCCTCGCCGATGAAGGTGCGGGGGTCGGGGCTGTCCTTGGACTGGGTCACTACCCCCACCGTCTCGCCTCCCGCCGTCTCCAGCAGGGCGGCCAGCTCCTCCATGGACTCCTCGTCCGCGTTTTCCTCCCGGCTGAGGCTGAAGGCGTTCAGCCCCACCAGGACGGCGCGGTTAAATTGTGTTTTCTCTTGCATTTCTGACATATAGGCTAAATTTCCTCGTTTCTGTTTAAATTGCAGGAAAGACGGCGTGTAGGGGCGGACATTGTCCGCCCGCTGTGACAGCTTCCGTGTATAGGTTTCCAGCACATAGGGCCTGCCGTTCCGCCGGTCAATACAGGGCCCCGCCGCCGCCAATGTAAACCCGCAGGAAGTAATCAGCGCTTTGGAAGCCGTATTTTCCGACCAGGCGGAACAGCGGAACTCCGTTCCGCCCCGTTCCCGGGCGATCTCCATCAGCAGCTCCAGAAGCTGCCGCCCATAGCCCCGGCCCACATAGTCCGGCCCCAAGGCGATGCTGGTTTCCTGCCAGATCCCAGGCGACAGCTCCGCCAGCCCAGCCGATGGCCTGCCTGCCGGTCTTTTGGTAGACGGTCCAGACATCGTGGTCCCTCTGCCAGGCGAGGGTCCGCTCCATCCGGGCCCTGGCCTCCTCCTCGCTGTCCGTGACCGTCCACAGCATATACCGGGCGGTCTCGGGCCGGGACCACACGTTGCGGTACAGGTTCCCCCAGTCCTCAAAGCGGGCCTTGTCCAAAATCAGGTCACGGGTTTCCATGTCCGTCCTCCTGCGTCAAATTTTCCCGGCTCCACTCCAGCATGGTGTGGAGCAGCGGGGCGAAGCTCTCCCCCAGGGGGGTGAGAGTGTACTCCACCCGGGGCGGCACCTCCCCAAAAACCTCCCGGTGGAGGAAGCCGTCCTCCTCCAGCTCCCGGAGTTGCCTGGTGAGGGTGGACTGGGTGATGCCCTCCAGCCGCCGGCGCAGCTCGCCGAAGCGCTGGACCTTGTAAAAGGCCACATACCATAAAATCAAAATTTTCCACTTGCCCCCCAGCACCGACTGGAGCCGTCCCATGGCCTCGCACCGGGCCAGGACCTCGGGAGTGGTAAACTTGTTCATGCTTGTCCCCCTCACGGTATCAAAAAGTGTACTATTTCCAAAAAAAGACCCTGCTTGCGCCCATTTTCCTTTCGTGGTAAGGTAATTTTACCGGCGGAGGGCCCCCGCCGTTCATCCTACGAAAGGAGCGCTTATTATGCACTTTACCGGCACCATCTGGCGGCCGCCCTACGAGGCCGCCTCCCTGCTCATCCAGGTCACGGCGGGCTGCACCCACCACCGGTGCAAATTCTGCACCCTGTACAACGATCTGCCCTTCCCATTCCGCATGTCCCCCCTGGAGGAGGTGGAGGCCGACCTGCTGGAGGCCCAGACGGCCCTCCACTCCCCGCTGGGGAAGCTGACCGCAGCCCTCCAGGGCCTGCCCCTCCGGGAGGGGCCCGACCGGGCCTTCCTCACCGGGGCCAACCCCTTCGTCCTGAAAACGGACCGCCTGCTGGAGATATCCCAACTCATCGGGCAGTATCTCCCGTCAGTCAAGACCATTGGCTGCTTCGCCCGGATCACCGACGTGGGGCTCAAAACCGACGAGGAGCTGGACCGGCTCAAGGCCGCCGGGTACGACGGCCTGACCATCGGGGTGGAGACGGGGGACGGCCCCTCCCTGTCCTTCATGGACAAGGGCTACACCCCGGAGGACATCCTCACCCAGTGCCGCCGCCTGGACCGGGCGGGCATCGGCTACAACTTCTTCTACCTCACCGGCATCGCCGGGGCGGGACAGGGGGAGCGGAGCGCCAAAGCCAGCGCGGCGCTGTTCAACCGGCTCCGCCCCCGGCTCATCGGCTCCTCCATGCTCACCGTCTACCCGGACTCCCGGCTGTATCAGGAGATTCAGGCGGGCAGTTGGGCGGAGGCCGGAGAGGTGGAGAAGTATGAGGAGCTGAAAGCCCTGGTCTCCCACCTGACCATCCCCGTCACCTTCGCCGCCCTGGGGGCCTCCAACGCCTACCAGCTCCAGGGGCGGCTCCCCCAGGACCGGGAGGCCCTCCTGAACGCCCTGGACCAGATCATCCGGCGGGAGAACGAGGACAGTCTGCGGTCCTACCGTACCGCCCTGCCCCACCTGTAAAGCTCTGCAGGGCGCAACGCCCCGGCGCGCCGTTTACCGCACCAGGACCTCCACGATCTCCCCGATATACAGGGTGTGATAATCCGCCTGGGGATACCACTTTGTTTTGATTTCCTGGGGAATATTGTCCGGATTCAAAGGCTGGGCGAACCGCTTGCGGCACACCAGCACCAGCTCGGCCTCCTCAAAGTAGGGCGCGCCGCACTCCGCCGCCCGGACTGTAAAGCCGCACTCCTTTACCTTGTCGATATCCCGGCCGCTCTTGGAGCCGCAGAGCTGTAAAGCCTTTCGGCCTTCCTCACCGAAGAAGGCCAGGGTGAAATACTCCTCCCGGTCCACAAACTCCTTGGTGTACCGCTGGGGGCGGATGTAGCAGGTGGCCGCAGGTGCCCCCCAGATAACGCCCAGCCCGCCCCAGGAGGCGGTCATGGTGTTGCAGCGGTCCACAGTGCCGGCGGTGATGAGCATCCACTGGTCTCCGATCAGGGAAAAGACGTTTTTGTCCAGCTGTTTCGGGTCGATTTTACGCATGGTAATTTCCTCCTTCATAATTCATGCAGGGGGCAGCCTCCGCGCCGCCCCGTCTTTTTACATCCGCAGGGCGGCACAGAGGCCGCCCCTACAGTTTATGCCATTCCTGGCCGTTCTGATATAAAAAGCCGCACCGAATACACGGTGCGGCTTTTGCGTACGGGGACTTACTTGTCGAAACCGAACTTCTTGTTGAAGCGGCTGACACGGCCACCGGTGTCCACCATCTTCTGCTTGCCGGTGTAGAAGGGGTGACACTTGGAGCAAACTTCTACGCGGATGTCCTTCTTGGTGGAGCCGGTCTCAATCACATTGCCGCAGGCGCACCGGATGGTGGTCTGTTGATAGTTGGGGTGGAGGCCTTCCTTCATTTTATCTTCACCTCTTTCTCCTCATGAGGGTATTCTTGTAAACGCAACTGGTATCATAGCATAGTTTCCATGGAAAATCAACTGTTTTTTCAAAAATTTTTCTCGTTCGTAAAAAAACCTGAATTTGTCCTTGACAAGCGGCCTCCCCCGGTGCTATAATGCGCAATGCACAAGAAAGCAGGTACGGTTCCCCGTCCTCACCCCAGGCCTGAGCCAAAGGGTCAACATGGAAACAACAGTGCCGGGATTCCCGGCGTTGTTTTGCTGTGATGTGGGGGCCATGCCGGCAGCCCACATTTTATTTTGTCTGGAGGTGCTTCCCATCGCTAACACAGGTCATCAAACCAATGAAGATATCCGGGATAAAGAGGTACGCCTGATCTCTGAATCCGGCGAGCAGCTGGGCATCATGTCCTCCCAGGAGGCTCTGCACCTGGCTGAGGAGCGGAGTTTGGATCTGGTGAAGATCTCCCCCAATGCCGTCCCCCCCGTGTGCAAGCTCATGGACTACGGCAAGTACCGGTTCGAGCAGACCAAGCGCGAGAAGGAAGCCCGCAAGAACCAGCGGGTGGTGGAGATCAAGGAGATCCGCATGTCTCCCAGCATCGACGTGAACGACTTTAACGTGAAGCTGCGCAACGCCCAGAAATTCCTGGCGGAGGGCAACCGGTGCAAGGTCACGGTCCGCTTCCGCGGCCGGGAGATGGCCCACACCAATATCGGCCAGGACCTGCTTCTCAAGTTCGCGGAGGAGTGCGGCGAGATTGCCGTGATGGACAAGTCCCCCAAGCTGGAGGGGCGGCACATGTCCATCTTCCTGTCTCCCAAGCCTGTCAAGGACAAAAAGCAGTCCTGATCCTCTCTCCGTCCCCGCCTCCGGTGAGGCGGGGCGGCACAGGACCGGGAAAAAGTAAGAAAAGGAGTATCAACTGTTATGGCGAACAAAATCAAGATCAAAACCCACAGCGGCGCCAAAAAGCGTTTCTCCCTCACCAAGACCGGCAAGGTCAAGCGCGCGATGACCAAGAAGCGCCACCTGCTCAACGGCCACGGCAAGACCACCAAGCTGAAGCGGGCCCTGCGCGGCACCACCTATGCCGACAAGACCAACGAGGCCGCCATCAAGCGCATGATCCTGTATAAGTAAGAAGAGGGAGGATAACGAATCATGGCAAGAGTGAAAGGCGCGATGATGACGCGCAAGAGAAGAAATAAGATCCTGAAGATGGCCAAGGGCTACTGGGGCTCCAAGTCCAAGCACTTCAAGATGGCCAACCAGGCCGTGATGAAGTCCGGCGTGTACGCCTACACCGGCCGCAAGTTGAAGAAGCGCGACTTCCGCCAGCTGTGGATCACCCGGATCAGCGCCGGCTGCAAGATGAACGGCATGAACTACTCCACCTTTATGAACGGCCTGAAGAAGGCCGGCATCATCATCAACCGCAAGATGCTGGCCGAGCTGGCCGTCAACGACAAGGCCGCCTTTACCCAGCTCACCGACACCGCCAAGAAGGCCCTGGCCTGATTGATTACTTTCAGAACGTCCTCACCAGAGGGCGTTCTTTTTTTTGCCTCCGGGCAGCATGTTGGAAATATCAAAAAATCACTGTACTTTCGAGGCCTTCTATGCTATAATGTACAAGTGTAAAGCGATGTGCCGGAACCGTTGTGAGCGCTGGCGGCGGTACGGCAAATAAAACCCCGGAGGGAGGGAAGCGCCCAACCCGGTTTCAATGAAAAAAACGTGATAAAAGGAGAAATGCGGTTATGAAATTACGACGGATTTGTTCAGCTCTGCTGCTGTCCTGCCTGCTGCTGTCCTGCCTGGCCGGCTGCAGCGGCGCCTCAGACGAGATTCGCTTCGGCACGGGCGGCACAGGCGGAGTCTACTTCGCCTACGGAAACGCCCTCGCCCCCGCAATCAAGGAGACGACAGGCTGGGATGTGTCTGTAAAGGAGACCACCGGCTCCGAGGCCAATCTGGAGCTGCTGACGGGCGACCTGGCCGACCTGGCCATCGTCCAGAGCGACACCCTCCAGTTTGCCGCGGTGGGCGAGGGCAGCTTTGAGGGCAGGATCCTGTCCGGCTACAGCGCGGTGGGCGCCCTCTATACCGAGGCCTGCCAGATCGTGGTAACCAGGGAGTCCGGCATCACCTCCATCCGCGACCTGGCCGGCAAGCGGGTCTCCATTGGCGCGGAGAACTCCGGCGTCACCCGCAACGCCGAGCAGATCCTCCAGGCCAACGGCCTGACCCTGGATAAGCTGAAGGTCAGCCGGCTGGCCTTTGCCGAGTCCGCCGACGAGATGGCCGCCGGCAAGCTGGACGCCTTCTTCTGCACGGCGGGCGCCCCCACCAACGCGGTGGCCGAGCTGGCGGAGAAGACCGACATCCGCCTCATCTCCCCCGACCAGCGGACCATCGACCAGCTCATGGGCCTGTATAACTGCTACGCCATGTGCACCATCCCCGCCGGCACCTACAAGGGCCAGGACGAGGACGTGACCACCCTGGGCGTCCAGGCGGTGCTGGTGGCCTCCGACAAGCTGGACGCCGCCATTGTCAAGCAGATCACCGACACCCTGTTCCAGGCCAACGGCCAGGTCCAGGGGGCTGTGGCGGTGGACGCCTCCCTGACCCCGGAGTCCGCCGTCCAGGGCGTGCCCATCCCCTTCCACTTCGGGGCCGCCTCCTACTACGAGGGCAAGGGCGTTGCGGTGGAGGCCAGAACGCCGGAGAAGAATGTGAAGAGCTTCCAGATGTCCCTGGACATGTACCAGACCCTGGCCGTGGCCGTGGTGGTGCTGTTCATCGGCGGCTGGCTGAAGAAGAAGGTCAAGCTGCTGGAGACCTTCTGCGTCCCCTCCCCCGTGGTGGGCGGCCTGCTCTTTGCCATTTTGTCCTGCGTCCTCTACTCCGCCGGGGTGATGGAGCTCACCTTCGATGAGACACTGAAGAATGTGTGCATGGTGATGTTCTTCACCTCCGTGGGCTTCCAGGCCAATCTGAAGGTGCTCAAGAGCGGCGGCATCAGCCTGCTTATCTTCCTGGGCTGCGTCACAGCGCTGATTATCCTCCAGAACATCGCGGCGGTGGGCTTCTCCCAGGTGCTGGGCGTCAACCCGCTGCTGGGCATGTGCACCGGATCCATTCCCATGGTGGGCGGCCACGGCACGGCGGGCGCCTTCGGCCCGAGGCTGGAGGGCCTGGGCCTGGAGGGCGCCAAGACCCTGTGCGTGGCGGCGGCCACCTTCGGCCTGATCGGCGGCTCCCTTATGGGCGGCCCCCTGGGCCGGCGGCTGATCCTGAAGCACGACCTGCTCAAGACCGCCGTCCCCGTGGAGGAGACCCTCCCCGCCAATACCCAGGAGACCACAGGCGGCGCCGTCAAGAGCTACGCCTCCGCCGCCTACCAGCTGGCCATCGCCATGGGCGTGGGCACTATCGTGTCCTGGCTGCTGTCCAAGACGGGGATGGACTTCCCCGTGTACATCGGCGCCATGATCGTGGCCGCCATTATGCGCAACGCCAGCGAGTTCAGCGGCAAGTTTGAGGTGCCCATGGCCGCCATCGACGACATCGGCGGCATCTGCCTGTCCCTCTTCCTGGGCATCGCCATGATTACACTGAAGCTGTGGCAGCTGGCCGACCTGGCTGTGCCTCTGGTCATCCTGCTGGTGGTTCAGGTGGTGCTGATGTTCCTGTTTGCCTACTTCGTGGTGTACAACGTGATGGGCCGCAACTACGACGCCGCCGTCCTGGCCGCCGGCACCTGCGGCTTCGGCATGGGCGCCACCCCCAACGCTATGGCAAATATGCAGGCTCTCACCGACCGCTTTGTCCCTTCTGTCAAGGCCTACATCCTGGTGCCCATTGTGGGCAGCATGTTCGCCGATTTTATCAACAGCATTACCATTACCTTCTTTATCAACATGCTGTAACCCTTCCCCCTTCGGAAACGGGCACTGCCGGCAAGGCAGTGCCCGTTTTCTCTTCCCGGCAGGAGGGAGATTTTTACCGGTCCTGTGCCGATGCCTGATCGGGCTCCGGAAAAGCTCTCCCCGCCCCGATGATCGCCCGGTCCTCTGTCAGAATATGGCCGGTCAGCCACTCGATACAGAACTGAATAAAGTGATGGACCATTTCCGTGGAGAAATCCGAGTCATAGAGGGACTGCTCCAGGTGGGGGAGCGTCTCCCACTCCATCCTGTCGTGAATCCGCTTGTGAGCCAGATAGCCGGGATAGCCAATCCTGCGCATATAGGCCTCCTCCTCCGCAAAATGCTTGAGCGCGTAGGCCTTGAAATATTTGATTCCCTCCACGCAGGCGTATTTATCCTCGTGCCGCTCTTCACAGAGGTCCAGAATTTTTTGAACAATGGCAAAAAGCCTGCGGTGTGCCTGATCGATAACCTCCACACCGATGTTGAACTGATCCCGCCATTGGATTTGATGCATAGTATTTTCCTTCTTTTTTGCCGCCCTCCAAATTTCAGACGGCAAGGGTGAAGCTATGGCGGTCGGATACGGCGGAGCCGGTTGACCCGCTCCCCCGTGTTCCGCCGCCAATTATATTATATGTCCATGGTCAGGCATGTGTTTTTCCATACATTTGGATATATGAACAAGGACAGACAGTCACCCACCTTATAAAAAATCGGAGCGAACGCGATACGTCAGCTCCGATACAGTCAAATTGAAGATGCTTTACAAGCCGAATGCCCGCCGTGGACCTGATAAGGCAGTGCGCCGGAATTCACCGACGAGGCCAGAATGGCCAGCAGCTGCGTCGTGCGGGGTTTTTCCGATAAATTTCTGCCGGCCAGCCGCTCCAGCAGAGGCCGGTTCTCCCGCCAGATAATCACGCCTACAGTCCGGATATTCCGCTCCACCGCTTTCCAGTTCGTTTGATACTGCCTCGCCACCTCCGGGTACAGCCACTTTGTGACCAGAAGCAGCCGGTCGGGCTGCTCCGCGCACAGAGAAACCGCGTAGGCGGTGTGGAAAAAGCCGGTGTAATTCGCGGTTACTCCAAGCTGATACAATAAATCGTATATTTCGGCAGACATAATTTTTTCCTCCAAATCCGGATGTTTCCTTAGTTGCTTTCGTTCAGCAGGTCCCTCGCGTTTACATTCAGGCCAACGCTCACTTTTTCTACAATGTCCAGCGTTGCGGCTTGTGTTCCACGTTCCATTTTTCCCCAATATTCACTGCTTATGTCGCATTTTGCGGCCGCTTCTTCCTGGGTCAGACCTTGGCGCGTCCTATAATATTTCAAGTTCATCCCGAATACTATCCTCAGCACCGTCCTCCCCTCCGACGTATTTATCGTATCGCCTTTTCAGGGTTTCGTACAGGAACGATAATCCTGTTTTTACCTTATACTTCCAATTTTTTCGTCTTTTTTTGACTTTTTCTGCTGTTCAGTGTAATAATCGGTCGCATACAGGTGCGCTCGCTGCCAGAAAGCCGCCGCAGTGCATCAAAAAAGCTCCAATGCTTAACATTGGAGCCGCAGTATTTATTCGCTATGCTCGAAAAGTGCCACCTGTCTGAATATTCCTCAGATCATAGGCCCACTTTAAAAAACGTTTCAGTTCTGGCATCACGGCCCTTCGAGTTTTCAGAGAAAATGGTAACGACTATTTTATAGGCTTCTCCACGTTCACTGCTGCAATGGATGCTGTTCGTATGGTGATAAGTATTTTCTTCACTCATGCCGGAATCGTCTTCCAACCTAGTTTCTACAAGCACCCAGTCCATATCTTCCATTTTATAAACGTAGATGCTCTCACAGCCCAGCTTATCTACATTTCCGGGACCTGTTACTGAAAAATACACCGCAAGATATCCAGATTGTGGATTTACCTTCATTTTATACACTGCAATTTGATCGCTTGCCCTGGATTCAACTGCACATACTGGCGTGCATAAAGTAACTACACAGACAATAGAAAGAATCATGGATAGAACTCTTTTGATTTTCATAGTTACACCTCATTCATCATACATTGATTCTACTATTTCTTTTAACTCAGAGGTCGATTGATTTGTCAGGATATGATATTCAATTGTCCCGACATACCATGCAGCAGTACTGTTCCCATTATTCTCTAAAAAATAATGTTCAATACCGTTATATACTTTTGTTTCAACAAGAGGATTGCTCTTCTCATAGTGATTAAAAATTATGTCTCCATCCCTGTTTACAACAAATATGTAATAATCACGCTCTCGTTGATACATAATTGTGAACTCTAATGTTCCATTCTCGGGAAAGTAATCCAGTGCCGGTGTTTCTGCCTCAAATCCCTCTGGAAATTTAGGGACAATCAGCTCAACGCCAAGCTGCTGCATGATTTCCTGAAGCTCAGCAAACTCCTCCGGCACCGAATCGGGGTCGGAACGAGTTTCCGACGGCATATAAAATCCAAACTGTTCCGCGGTCCAGCTGGCCAGCATCTGCACAATGCTGTGGTAGCCAAACACAGGGATGGAGGTCACGGCCGCCAACAGGCAGAGGCTGGCGGCAATCATCACACATCTGCGGAAGGCTTTGGATTTTTTATGCCCTGATGTCTGTTTTTCTGTATTGGAACAAGCCGTTTCATCCTCCTCGTCAGAGCGATAAATAGAAGTTTCCCGGCCCTCCTCCGTATTAAAGAAGGTCTTGAACTCCTCCCACGCCCTCGCCGTATCCAACGGCTGATAGTCCGGCTGAGCCTGCTCCTTTTTCTGTATCACCTCCACAACCGCCATAGTATAGTCGACGTCAGGAGCGCTGTCCTCCGATGCAAGAAAATCCTTCCGGAGCAGCGCCTCCAATTCTGGAATACTCAGATTTTCCAGGTTGTAAGGCAAATGCTTATCCTCTTTGCCCGCCATATGCGAAACCTCCTTCAATACTATAATGTAGGTTCAGCGCCGAAAGTTTACTCATTCAAAAAAATTTTTTTATTCCTTCAGCTTTTCCTTAATCTTCCGCTTGATCCGCCAGATTTTAACTCCCAGCGCCGCTTTTGTGAGGCCCGTCTTTTCGCATAGCTCCCGGTACGAGTATCCCATTACGTAAAAACTGTACAGCAAGTTGAAATCTTCCTTTGAAACAAGCTTTTCCAGCTCCAACTCCCAGCTGGTATCGGGCTCAGCGGGCTCATCATAGAACTTCTCATACCGCTCCAGCCGCTCCGCCCATTTTATATCCTCCCTCTCCACATCCTTCGCCACATACCACAGCGCCTTGTACATCCATCCCACCGGTTTATCGCTGGACAGGACGTCCACCCTGCGTTCCCAGACCAGAGCAAACAGCTCCTGAACCGCATCCTCCGCCCTGCCGAGCTTATGCCGGCCGCTGCCCTCCCCGGCTAAATACGAGGCCGCGCACCGAACCAGTTTTTCATACTCCTTCTCAAAAACTTTCTGGACTATCTCTTCCGCTTCCTGATCTGTACCTGTCCAAATCCCCATTCCATCCAGCCACCTTTTCTCTTTATTTATAGTGTATTTTTAATTTTTTGAAATGATTTGATTATAAGAACATGTATAGAAAGCCGCCTTTTCAACAGCGAAAAGACGGCCTTTTCAGTCGGACGACATGTGATTTCAAAGGGTAACTCAATAGGTCTCGCAGCTTATGGCCGGAGTTCAGTTGTCAATTTGAAGCGGGGGCCGCCGCCCTTCACCGCCGGCCAAAGCCGCCGCCCCGGGAGCCGCCGCCCCCGGAGCTGACCTTTGAGCCCTCCGCCGCTCAGGCGGTGGAGGCCCCAGCCCTGACGTTGGAGCCCTCCGCCCCGGCGGCCCCTCAGGTGGACGAGGCGG
>CATNCS010000039.1 GCA_950097245.1 uncultured Oscillospiraceae bacterium
GTGCCCGAGGGGCGCACCAGCACCCGGCCCTCGCCGGCCAGGGCCTCCTCCTCCCGCTGGACCGCTTGCGCCAGCAGCGGGCTGGCCATGGCGGCCTTCTTCACGTCGTTGTCCGCCACCGGGATATTGATAAGCACCTGGGGGTACCGGGGACAGGCACTGAACACCTCGCTGGCCTTTTTGCCGCTCTCCTTGAGGAGAGCCAGGATTTTCAGGGCGGTGAGCTGGCCGTCGCCGGTGGTGGCGTGGTCCAGGAAGATCATGTGGCCCGACTGCTCGCCTCCCAGAGTGTACCCCCGCTCCACCATCCGCTCCAGCACGTTCCGGTCCCCCACGTCGGTACACTCCAGCTTCATCCCGTGCTCCTGAGCGTAGACGTGGAAGCCCAGGTTTGACATGACGGTGGCCACCACCGTGTCCCCGGGGAGCTGGCCCTTGTTCTTCATGTCCAGGCCGCAGGCGGCCATGATCTGGTCGCCGTCGATGAGGCTGCCCTGCTCATCCACAGCCAGGCACCGGTCGGCGTCCCCGTCGAAGGCGATGCCCATGTCGTAGCCCCCCGCCTTCACCATGGCGGCCAGGGCGTCCATGTGGGTGGAGCCGCAGCGGTCGTTGATGTTCACCCCGTCGGGGTCGGCGTTGATGACGTCGGTGCGCAGCTTGGAGAAGCGGTCGAACAGCCGGGCGGCGGTGGCCGAGGCGGCGCCGTTGGCGCAGTCCACCAGGATGCGCAGGCCCCCCAGGGTGGAGTCGATGGTGGACTCCAGGTGGTCGATGTAGTCCTCGCTGGCCTTGGGGGCCACGTAGCTCACCTTTCCGATGTCGCCGCCGGTCTTCATGGGCACGTTGTTGGAGCCGAAGAGGACGATGTCCTCAATCTTCTCCTCCAGCTCGTCGGACAGCTTGAAGCCCTTGCCGTTGAATATCTTGATGCCGTTGTGCTCAAAGGGGTTGTGGCTGGCAGAGATGACAATGCCCGCGTCCGCCTCCTCGTCCACCGTCACCCAGGCCACCCCGGGGGTGGGCAGGGTGCCCAGGTCCAGCACGTCCGCCCCGGCGGTGCACAGCCCGGAGATCAGGGAGCCCTTGAGCAGGTCGCCGGAGATGCGGGTGTCCTTGCCGATGGTCACAAGGGGCTTGCCCCCCTTCTTCTTTGCCAGCACCGTGGCCGCCGCCAGACCCACCTTGTAGGCCAGGTCCGCGTCCAGCCCGGCGTTGACCACGCCCCGGATGCCGTCCGTTCCAAATAATTTGCCCATGCTGATACACCTCAACTTTTCGATTGATCGGGCGGCCGAAGGCCGCCTAAAAGCCTCCTTTTGAAAGGAGGTGGCACCGCCCGAAGGGCGGTGACGGAGGATTGTGTTTCGCGAAGCGAAACGTATGAAATAAACGCAGGTTTGCATAACCTTGTTTACTTCGTATGTTCGGCTTCGCCGAACGCAATCCTCAGTCAGCCTTCGGCTGACAGCTCCTTTCAAAAGGAGCCTTTTTGGCGCTCATCTGTTGACTTCCCGTTTGTCGGTACGCCCCAGCAGATAGTCTATGCTGACGTTGAAATATTCTGCCAACTCGTACAGCCGCGGGACATCCGGGTAGCCTTTTCCCTGCTCATAGCACTGGTATCCGCCGTCCGAAAGTCCAAAATCCGCAGCTACTTCATGTTGCTTTAATCCAAATTCTTTTCGGAGCGCTTTTAAGCGCTTAGGAAAATCCTTCATAAAAATCTCCTTCCCCCTTGACAAAAAGGAGAGATAGAATTATAATTAATTCGTAGTTTTACTTCTAGAATTTAAACTTCGATTTTTGGAGGTATCTTTAATGAACACTCTATCATCTCTATTCCTCAACGACACCATTGACGCGGAAATTGAGGCCTTCTGCGCCAGCGACCCGGAATTTATGAAAGCGGAACAGGATTTTGAAGAAATCGCAAGTCAAATTGCCAAGCTGGTGGGCTTCGACCTGTACGACGCATTTGAAAGAGGATTCCGGAAATACATCAACCGCGCCTCCGACCTCTATTATCTCTTTGGTCTGGGTCTTCGTCAAGAGATTTTGCAAAACCTGAGTGCGGGCGGATAATATCCGCCCCTACCGCTTTGCCGCCGCGAAGTCATAGGCCTCCTTCACCCAGGCCATCAGCTCATCGTCGATCTCCTCCACCGACCCGATGACCAGGTGGTGGGTCCACCTTCCAGGATATGGCTCGGAGGCCTGGTCAATGCGGGGGGAGCCCTCCCGGCGGTTCAGCCCCAGGGTGATGGTGATGTAGGGGTCGGGCCGGTCCTTGGCCCGCCGGGCGGCCAGGAAAGACACCGCCCCGAACACCCGCCGGTTTTTCAGGGTGATCTGGCTCTTCTGGGGCTGGATGACCACCCCCTCCAGCTCGGCCAGCAGGCGGCCCTCGAAGGCCTCGTACAGGGGGATGGCCTCTGGCTTCTGGTTAAAAAAGAACAGGGTATTCTGGTCCATAGGGTCCTCCTAAAAGCTCAGCTGGTCCAGCCCGCCCGGCTCGCCGGGGACGGGCAGGCCCAAATGCGCATACGCCTTGGGGGTGACGCACCGGCCCCGGGGGGTGCGGGTGAGGAAGCCCAGCTGCATGAGATAGGGCTCGTACACGTCCTCCAGGGTGATTGCCTCCTCGTTGATGGTGGCGGCCAGGGTGTCCAGCCCCACCGGGCCCCCCCGGTAGTTCTCCATAATGCTCATCAGCATCCGGTGGTCGATGGAGTCCAGGCCCAGGTGGTCGATCTCCAGGGCGGTGAGGGCCTCGTCGGCCACCTTTTTGGTGATGACGCCCCCCGCCCGCACCTGAGCGAAGTCCCGCACCCGCCGGAGCATCCGGTTGGCGATTCTCGGCGTCCCTCGGGAGCGCCTGGCAATCTCCATGGCCCCGTCCGGCTCGATGGGTACCTCTAAAATCCCGGCGGAGCGGGTGACGATGAGGGACAGCTCCTCCGGGGTATACAGCTCCAGCCGCAGGGTCACCCCGAACCGGTCCCGCAGGGGGGCAGACAGCTGCCCCGCCCGGGTCGTCGCCCCGATGAGGGTGAACTTGGGCAGGTCCAGCCGGATGGAGTTGGCCGAGGGGCCCTTGCCGATGATGATGTCGATGGCGTAGTCCTCCATGGCGGGGTACAGGATCTCCTCCACCGCCCGGTTCAGCCGGTGGATCTCGTCCACAAAGAGGATGTCGTTCTCGTTCAGGTTGGTCAGCAGGGCCGCCAGGTCCCCCGCCTTCTCAATGGCCGGGCCCGAGGTAATCCGCACGTTTACCCCCATCTCGTTGGCGATAATGCCGGAGAGGGTGGTCTTGCCCAGCCCCGGCGGACCGTGGAGCAGCACGTGGTCCAGGGGCTCCTTGCGCATTTTCGCCGCCTGGATGAAGACCTCCAGGTTGCTCTTAGCCTTCTCCTGGCCGATGTACTCCCGGAGGGTCTTGGGGCGCAGGGAAAACTCCCCCTCGTCCTCCCGGGTCAGGGAGGTGGTCACCAGGGGCTCCAGCTCCTCGGCGTCAAATCCTCCGCCGGAAAAATCAATGCTCAAAGTGTCACTTCCTTTATCCTTACGTCCCCCCGCAGGGTAAGCCTTCCCCTTTAGGGGAAGGTGGCACGGCGAAGCCGTGACGGATGAGGGCATTTACCACCGCCGGGCCAAATCCCGGAGGGTATCCAGAAAGGCCTCCTCGCCGAAGGTGTTGAATTTGAAAATCATCCCCTGGCTGCCCCCGGCGGTGATGCCGGACAGGTACAGCTTCTCCCCGTCCCCCACCAGGGTGAGGGTCATGGACAGGCGGTTGCCGCCGGTCATGCTGTACCGCTCGTACACTCGGACAGTCACCCGTACGCCGAAGCTCTGAAAATAACTCTCCTCCTCAAAGCTGGCGGACGCGCTGCCGTTGAGGATGCCCTCGTGGAAGTAGCGCAGGGCCTGGTCGTAGTCGCCCTGTAAGGTACACTCAAATTTTGCCATATTGTTACCCCTTCACCATCTTTTTCAGCGCCTGCTTGATGACCTGCTCCAGGGGCAGGCCGTCCAGGTCGATACCCTTCAGGGCCAGGTTGATCTCCCCCTGGGAGTAGCCCAGCACCGCCAGGGCGGCGGTGGCCTCGGACAGCTTGTTCTCCGGGATAACGGTGACCCCGGTGCCGCCGTAGGCCTCCCCGGCGGCGTTGATGGTCTGGCCCTTGGCCAGCTTGTCCTTCAGCTCCAGAATCACCCGCTGGGCGATCTTCTTACCGATGCCCTGGGCGCAGGTGAGGGCTTTCTCGTCCCCGGTGATGATGCTCAAAGCCAGGTTGGCCGGGGTGCTGGCCGACAGGATGGACAATGCCGCCTTGGGGCCCACACCGGACACGGAGATCAGCTGCTGGAACAGCCGCAGCTCCTCCGCGGTAGAGAAGCCGTAGAGCTCCACCGCGTCCTCCCGGACATTCAGATGGGTGAACAGCTTGCCCTTCTCCCCCTTCTTCAGGGCGGACAGGGTGTAGCTGGTGGTGCGGCAGGCGTAACCCACCCCGCCGCAGTCGATGACGGCCAGATAGGGCTCAACGTGGGCCACGACGCCGTTGAGATAATAGAACATAGTCAGGTCTCCTTGGTTTCGGTTGTAGGGGCGGATACCATCCGCCCGAATTCTCTGTGGGTCTTATCTGCGGGCGGATAATATCCGCCCCTACACGCCTCAAATTATCTTGTGTCGTATTTCTCCGGGTCAAAGACCCGCTCGGTATTGAGAAGGCTGGTGGCCGACCGTGCGTGGCAGATGGCGATGGCCAACGCGTCGGCGGCGTCGTCGGGCCGGGGAATCTCCTTCATGGACAGCAAACGCTGGGTCATGAGCATCACCTGCCGTTTGTCCGCCCCGCCGTAGCCCGCCACGGCCTGCTTCACCTGCATGGGGGTGTATTCGAAGATGGGCACCCCCAGCTTTTCCGCCGCCAGGAGAATCACCCCCCGGCCGTGAGCCACCGAAATGCCGGTGGTGATATTTTTGGTGAAGAACAGCTCCTCCACCGCCATCTCGTCGGGGTGGAAGGTGTGGATCAGCTCCTCCATGTCGTGGTCGATCTGGAGCAGCCGGCGGGACAGAGGAATCCCCGGCGGGGTGGTGATGACCCCGTAGCGCAGGAGGGCGTTCCTCTGCCGGTCCGCCCGGATGACCCCGAAGCCGATGGTGGCCACCCCCGGATCGATGCCCAGAACAATCATAGACTCCCCCCTGCCCTCTTTGGTACGCACCTGTAGGGGCCGCCGCCTTCGGCGGCCCATTTTGCCAACATGTGGGTCGCCCAGGGGGGCGACCCCTACACCCACAATATGACATGGTAATTATAGCACAAGGGTGGTAAAATGGAAAGAAAGTTTTTACGTTTTTGACCTCATCCGTCACGGCCCTTCGGGCCGCGCCACCTTCCCCTAAAGGGGAAGGCAGAGGAGCGCGCAAAAAAGCCTTCCCCTTTAGGGGCCGACTCCCCCTGTCAGGGGGAGATGGCCGAAGGCAAGAGGGGGTAGGGCGGTGCCCCCAAAGGGGGCGGATGAGGCAAGATAAGAATTATTTTCAATCCCTGTGACAATTCCCGCCCCAGCTTTGAGTTACGGGTGAAAGGAGGTCTTGCGTATGGAAGCTCTGCCGCTGCGCGCGGGCGGTGAGATAGATTCGATCATAGACCGCTACCAAAACACGGTGTACGGCCTGGCCCTGGCCCGGACGGGCAATCGGGCCGACGCCGACGACGTATTTCAGGAGGTATTCCTGGCCTACTGCCAATGCGGAAAAACCTTCCGGGACGAGGAGCACCGAAAGGCCTGGCTGCTGCGCACCACCATCAACCAATCCCGGCGGGTAACCTCCTCCAGCTGGAGGCAAAAGACCGTCCCCCTGTCGGAGCGGGAGGACGTCCCGATTCAGTTTCAAGAACCGGAGGAAAACGAGGTCTGGACCGCCCTGCAATCTCTGGCCGAGGACTACCGCCTGCCCATCTACCTGTTTTACTTCCAGGAGCTGTCCACCCAGGAGATCGCCAAGGTGCTGGCCATCCGCCCCGGAGCCGTCCGAATGCGGCTGACCAGGGGCCGGGAACAGCTCCGGGAGGCACTGAAAGGAGCGTATTTCGATGAATAAGGAACTTTTCCAGTCCATGCAGAAGCAGATGACTCCCTCCCCCGAGGCTCGGGCGGAGTTGAGCGAGAAGCTGGCCCAGCCGGTGAAGAAGCGGCCCGTCCCCTGGAAAAAGTACACCGCCCTCGCCGCCTGCGCGGCGCTGGTGATTGGGGCGTTCTCTCTGCACAGCTATGGTCAGGAGGACGGCCAGTGGATGTTTTTCCTGCGCAGCTTTCATCGCGATGTCATAGAGACCAAGCTTCACAGCTATGTAACGGTGGAAGGCCTGACCGAAATCGTGCCGGAAAATGCCACCGCAGTCACCGGCGGCGAGGGCACCGTCCGAGACCAGGACATGGGCATGGCCCCGGAGGACCTGACCGCCGCCATGCTGGACGTGGGCTACACCCAGGATGAGGTCGACGGGTACCAGTCCATCGGCTACCAGATGACCTGGGCCAAGTGGTGGAAGTTCGTCCATCAGCAGGAGAACAGCGAGGGGGACGACCCCTTCAACCTGGAGGACTTGAAGCTCTTCTCCCAGAAGGAGCTGTATGTCAACACCGGCGTACTGCCCGGCGGGGCCTATATCGGGGACGCCCCCACTCAGGAGGAGGCAGTCGACGCCTATGAGAAGCTGATGGACCACTTTGGCGGCAACTACCCCGACTGGTACGGCGGGGCCTATATCGACGATTCCGGTTATCTGGTGGTCCAGCTGGTGGAGGACAAGGACCCCGGAGACAAGACCCTGGAGCTGCAAGTGCTGGACTGGACGGACAGCGACCATGTGATATTCGGCTCCTGCAAATACTCCCTGGCCCACCTGAAAGGGCTGATGGACCGGCTCAACGCCCTGCCAGACCAGGACCCGGAATACCGCGAGGTCATGGCGGGCTGGGGCATCAACGAGGAGGCCAACCGCATTGAGCTGACCCTCACCCAGGTCAACGACCACATTCTGTCCGTCCTGGCCCGGCTGGACCCCGACGACGATGCGATCTATGTCCAAGTGGGCCAGCGGGCCACCGCCGATGTAGGGACTGAGGACCCGGCGGTCCACCACGTCATTCCCGGCGGGGCCACCGTCCCGGACGATGAGGACCTCATCGCCGACGAGCCCTACTACGACGGGGCCCGCTACGACGTGGAAGAGCTCCCCGAAAAGCTGCCCAAGGAGGAGAAGCGCCCGGCCACTACAGTGGATTCCGTCCCCGAGGAGGACAGCAGCACTGCCAGCTGGTTTCCCCAGGAGTGACCCGTAGGGGCCGCCGCCCTCGGCGGCCCGCCCAAAATACAGAAACGGGCCGGCCAGGGGGCTGGCCCCTACATGAGCCCCACAAAAACAGCGGCCGTCCAAATCGGACGGCCGCTGTAACGTTTTGCTCAGCGCCGCTTGTTGCCCAGGAAGCGCAGCAGATACAGGAACAGGTTGACAAAGTCCAGATACAGCTGGAGCGCGGAGAAAATAGAGGCCTTGGCCAGCATCTCCGGGGAGGAGGCGTAGTAATTGTAGAACGCCTTGATCTTCTGGGTGTCGTAGGCGGTATAGCCCAGAAAGATGGCGATGCCCAACATACACACCACCCGGTCGAACATATCCAGCCCGGGGATAAAGATGGACAGCACACCGAAAACGATGAGGAAAAGCAGTCCGGAGATCAGGATAGTCCGCAGGCTGGACAGGTCCCGCCTGGTAAAATAGCCGTAGGCGGCCAGGGCACCGAAGTAGACGGCGGTGAGCAGGAAGCTGAAGCCCAGAATCTCCAGGCTGTAGCGCCAGAAGTAGATGGACATGGTGAATCCGAACAGGGCGGAGAAGGCGACAAACATGGCGACGGCCGTGCCTACGCGCATCTTTTCAATGCGGCGGGCCATGGTGATGGACAGCACCAGCGTGGCAATCAGCACCACCACCGAGACGGCGGGGTAGAAGATCAAAATATAGGGGGCTAGCTTGGTGACCCAGCAGCCTATTGCCACCCCGAAGGTGACCAGCAGGCCCAGCACCATCCACAGAAAGGTCTTGGCGGTGTACTGCCCCAGGGTGTCCCCCTGGCTCATGGAGTAGCCTCTGTCAAACTCATAGGGATCAAAGCTCATAAACATGCACTCCTTTCAGGTTGGACGGTTTTTCTCAGTATATCCGTCCCAGGTTGGTTCTATTATACCGCGGCGGGAGGAAAAAATCAACTGGTTTTGTTTAACCTCATCCGCCATTTGCTTCGCAAATGCCACCTTCCCCTAAAGGGGAAGCTGTTGCCGCCGAAGGCGGTGACTGATGAGGCCTACCCTCCGAACACCGCCTGATAGAAGTTGTTCTCCACAATCATCGCCGTGCTGTCCAGCTTGTAGCCCACCAGCTTCTTCATGGCGGAGACGTAGCTGTCCTGCTCCTCGGCGGTCATGGAAACCCCCTCCGCGGGGGTAAACTCCCCGGTGAAGCGGTTATAGAAGCCCCGGTCCGTCCTCCAGCACCGGGAGGTGAAGACCACCAGTCCCTCGCTGTCGGACAGGATGTCGCTGCCCGCCAGCATCCGGGAGTCGTACTCCAGCCCCAGCAGGTTGGAGACGGTGGGCAGGATGTCCACTTGGCAGCAGGGCTTATCCACCACCACCGGCTCCTCCATGGAGGCCGACCAGAGGATGAGGGAGTTTTTGTACACGTCGAAGTTCAGATTTTTTTCGTTCAGGTTCTGCGTGTCCTCCGAGCTGCCGAACTTCTGGCCGGCCAGCTCCTCCAGGGTGTCCACGTTGAAGTAGGGGATGTGGTCCCCGGTGGCCACGATCAGGGTCTTTTCCAGCTTGCCCGCCGCCTCCAGCTTCTGAATCAGCAGCTCCAGCGCCCGGTCCACCTCCATGACGGTGGCCACGTAGTTCTGGGTGGTCTCGCTGTAGGGCAGGGCCCGGACAGTCTCCCGGTAGGGGGCCACCACCCGGTTGTTGGAGTAGGGCATGTGGCCGCTGATGGTCAGGTAGTAGACGTGGAAGGGCTGGTCGGAGTTGATGTAGTCGTCCACGCTGGCCTCGATCATGTGGGTGTCCCGCTGGGGCCAGAGGAGCTTGCCGCTGTCGCTCACCTCCAGGCCCTCGAACTCGCTGAGCGTGCCCCGGGAGGAACTTTTGAGGTCTCCCACCTGGAACTGGTGCCAGTCGTAGCCCAGATTGGAGTGGGACAGGGCCCGGCCGTACATCTCAGAGTTGGCGTGGTAGCCCAACACACTGTAGCCCGCCCGCTTCAGCTGCTGGGGCAGTGTCAGGTAGGCGTTGTAGCCCACCGTCTGGCCGTCCTTCTGGAAGGTGACCTCGCCGGTCCGCTTCATGGTAATGGGGTTGCCGTTCTTGGGGTACAGGCCCAGCAGGGTCTGGCACTCGCCGTTGGAGGTGCTGGTATAGTGGAGGGCGGTATAATAGTTGTTGAAGACAAAGCCCTCGTGGGTCAGCTTGTAGAGGGTTGGGGTCAGCTCCGGGTCGATCGCGTAGCCGGAAAAGCCCTCGATGACCACCTCGATCACATTGTACCCCTCGAACATACCGGTGTACTCGTTCTTCTTGGTGGGGGCCACGCTGTTGAAATAGCCGGCCAGCCACTTGATGTCGTCATTCGCCCCATTCTCCGCCAGGGCGGCCAGGTCCACGTCCATCACGTTGGGAGAGGTGTCGGTCACCGGAGTGGGGTCCGCCGTCTGGGAGCTGCTGCCGGAGGACGCGCTGCTGGAGGAACCCCCCGGCGGGGTCAGGATATCGATCCCACTGAAGTCGCTGCCCATGGTGTTTTTCACTGGGATGATCATGTGCTTGACGTCCAGCCGCAGCATGGTCAGCAGGCCCAGCTGCTCCACCTGGTCGTTCATGTTGGTGTCCATCTGATACAGCATGGCGGGGGTGACGTCCCCCCTCCAGGGCAGAAGGGTGACGCCGATGCCCAAAATGTGGCAGAGGATACATCCCCCCAGCACAATCCCGGCGAAGCGGACGTCGAAGCGCTCAAAGCCCGGAAAGTCGTTGCCGAAGATGCAGATGAGCACGGCGGGCAGCAGCAGAACCAGCAGGATGGGGATGGAACGGATGACGGTTGAGACGATCACATCGGCGTAGTCGGTGAGCTTGTTGCCCGCCGCCACCCCCAGGGCGCTGGGCCCGTAGTAGGTCTGGAGGATAGTTTTTGCGATGATCTCCACCCCGTAGATGACGGAGATGACCACCGCAAGTATTTTGGCGATGATACTGTTGGTCCTCGGGGGCCAGGCCAGAGTCAGGGCGGACAGGAACAGTCCCGCCGCCAGGCTGAAGACGATATATACCGGGGCGTAGGCCAGGGACGTCTTCATGTAGATGTGCAGCACCAGCTCCAGGTAGAGCAGCAGCGCCGGGAACATCAGCACCCGCTCCAGCGTCTGGATCATGATGGCGGCCTCGCTGCGCCTGGAACGGCTCCGGCTGCCGCTCATCCGTCTTCCGTTATAGCCCATTGGACTCAACCTCCAAATCAGAAAACCTTTTTTACTATCCTACTTTACTCACTTGTCCCCCGGCAGTCAAGGGATATTTTTTTAAGTTTTCTTAAATTGTGCAGCCTGATATTGGACCTACAGAGATATGTAATGCTCAAACATCTCCCGCACATCCTCCGCCTGTCTCAATCTTTCCTGCGCCAGTGCCTTGGCCTGCGGGCAGTCCAGCCCTGCCAGCGCCGCCACCTCCACCTCCAGACGGATCAGATAGTCCCGGGAACCCTCTATGGTAGTATGCAGAATATGACCGGGAATTGGAAACCATACTGCTTTCTCTTGCTTCATAATAAAACCTCCTGTTGATTTTCACCGGGAGGTGTGGCATAATAAGATTAACCAGACCTCCGGGTGTGGTATACAGGCAATCGGGGATGTGCTGGTCAGGCTGACCCCGGTTGTCTTATTTTTTCTCCGCAGTCTCCTTTACCATCTGAATACCCAGGCGAATCACATCGCTTTTCGTCATGCCAAGCCGTTCACAGCAAAATAGTAAATCCTCCACAGTGGCACGGTCGGCAAGCAGCTTTACCTGAATATTCTTTGGGTTTGTAGAACGCGGTCGCCCTGTACGGGGGCTCATTTCATCACCTACTTTCTAGGTACAAGTATATTATAGATGATAGGTACGGGAAAAGTCAACATAAATTTAACCGCCGCCATAAAATGCTTCTGCGGCTGGTTTTAATAAGTTTTGCCTTGACAACTGTTTGGCTGTAGCTTAACATAATAAATATGAGAGCAACCGCCGCCAATGCGGGAACAAACGGAGGCAAGTTATGGAACTGCTAATCAAAATGACCTGGGACCCTGAGGCGCTGGTCTGGATCGCTGAGAGCGACGACGTGCCCGGGCTGGCAATGGAATCCGGCTCCTTCGACGCGCTGATCGAGCGGCTGCGCTTTGCCGTTCCGGAGCTTTTGGAGCTCAACAGCAAGCCCCGCTCCCCTCTGTATTTGAACTTTGTCTCCTCCCGCCATGAACAGGTGGCTATCTGATGGCGGAGTATGAAAAACAGGTCAGGAATATCCTGACCCTGAACGGGTGCAGCTTTGTACGCCGCGGCAAAGGCGACCATGACATCTGGTACAGTCCCATTACCAAGCGCCATTTTACGGTAGATGGCAAAATCAAGTCCCGCCATACCGCAAACGCGATTATGAAACAGAGCGGGATCACACACCGGTTTCGGTAAAAGCGGCTCTATAGAGGCATAAGCAAAAACCGCCGTCACAAAAACGTGGCGGCGGCTTGCTTTTATCCAAACATCGAAAACAAATCCATCTGACTGGTCTCGGGCAGGTCACCGAAGGCCCCGGCCTCCTTCAACAGCTGGATATGGGTCTTGGACACCTTGGGGCAGGCGGCGGACACCTCCTCAATGGAGATAAACTGCCTCCCCTCCCGCTGCTCCGCCAGAGAGATGGCGGCGGTCTCTCCCAGTCCGGCGACGGACACGAAGGGTGGCCGCAGGGTGCCCTTCTCCTCATCCACGGTGAAGTGAATGGCCTGGGACTGGTAGAGGTCCATCCGGTCGAACTGGAAGCCCCGGAGGTAGAACTCGTAGCACACCTCCAGTGTGGTGAGCATGTCCTGCTCCACGGCGGTGGCCTCCTTGTCCTTGGCCACAATCTCCCGCATCTTCTGCCGGCACACGTCCATCCCCCGGCACATGAATGCCTCGTCAAAGGCCTTGGCCCGGATGGAGAAGTAGGCGGCGTAGAAGGCCAGGGGCCGGTGGACCTTGAACCAAGCGATGCGGAAGGCCATCATCACATAGGCCACGGCGTGGGCCTTGGGGAACAGATAGGCAATCTTCTTGCAGGAGCCGATGTACCAGTCGGGCACCCCTGCGGCTTTCATCTCCTCCTCCGCCCCGTCGGGGAGCCCCCGGCCCTTTCGGACGGCCTCCATAATCTTGAAGGACCGCTTGGGGTCCATCCCCTTGGAGATAAGAAACAGCATAATGTCGTCCCGGCAGCCGATGGCCTCGTTGACCTTGGCGGTGCCGGACAGGATGATGTCCCGGGCGTTGCCCAGCCACACGTCGGTGCCGTGGGAGAAGCCGGACAGCCGCACCAGGATGTCGAACTGGTTGGGCTGGGTCTCCTCCAGCATCCCCCGGACAAAGGAGGTGCCGAACTCCGGGATGGCGGTGCCCCCGGTGGGACCCAGGATTTTGTCGTCCACGTAGCCCAGGGCCTTGGAGGAGGAGAACAGGGACATGGTGTCCTTGTCGTCCAGGGGAATCTCCCGGGCGTTGACCCCGGTCAGGTCCTCCAGCATTTTAATCATCGTGGGATCATCGTGGCCCAGCATGTCCAGCTTGAGGAGGTTGGACTCCATGGAGTGGTATTCAAAGTGGGTGGTGATGATGTCGCTGTTGGGGTCGTCGGCGGGGTGCTGGACGGGGCAGAAGTCGTATATCTCCTTGTCCTGAGGGATGACCACCATGCCGCCGGGGTGCTGGCCGGTGGTCCGCTTCACCCCGGTACAGCCGATGGCCAGCCGGTTCTCCTCCGCCTTGGAGGCAGTGACCCCCTTCTCCTCCAGGTACTTTTTCACATAGCCGAAGGCGGTCTTCTCCGCCACCGTGCCGATGGTCCCCGCCCGGAACACGTGGGTCTGGCCGAAGAGCTCGAAGGTGTATTTGTGGGCGCTGGACTGGTACTCTCCGGAGAAGTTCAGGTCGATGTCGGGCACCTTGTCGCCGCCGAAGCCCAAAAAGGTCTCGAAGGGGATGTTGAAGCCGTCCTTGACGTATTTCGTCCCGCAGACGGGGCAGACTGCGTCGGGCATGTCGGCCCCGCAGCCGTAGGGGTGGGCGGGGTCCTGGGCGTAGTCGAAGTCGGTGTGCTTGCACTTGGGGCAGCGGTAGTGGGCGGGCAGGGAGTTGACCTCGGTAATCCCCGACATAAAGGCCACCAGGGATGAGCCCACCGACCCCCGGGAGCCCACCAGGTAGCCGTGCTCCAGGGAGTTCTGCACCAGCTTCTGGGCGGACATGTAGATGACGTCGTACTTGCAGCGGATGATGTCCCCCAGCTCCGCCTCGATGCGGTCCACCACGATCTGGGGCGGGTTCTCGCCATACAGCTCGTGGGCCTTGCCCCACACCAGCCGCTTCAGCTCCCCGTCGGAGTCCTCCAGCTTGGGGGCGAACAGGCCCTTGGGCAGGGGCTCGATGGGGTCGCACCAGCTGGCGATCAGGTTGGTGTTGGTGACTACCACCTCGTGAGCCTTTTCCTTCCCCAGATAAGCGAACTCTTTCAACATCTCGTCGGTGGTCTTGAAGTAGATGGGCAGGTCCTCGTCGGCGTCCTCAAAGCCTTTGGAGGCCAGGAGGATGTGGCGGTAGATCTCGTCCTCCGGGTCCAGGAAGTGGACGTCTCCGGTGGCGCACACCGGCTTGCCCAGCTCCTCCCCCAGGCGGACGATATCCCGGTTGAAGTCCCGCAGCTCCTCCTCCGAGCGCACCATCCCCTTGCGGAGCATGAACATGTTGTTGCAGATGGGCTGGATCTCCAGGTAGTCGTACCAGGAGGCGACGCGCTTCAGCTCCACCCAGTCCTTACCGTCGGCCAGGGCCCGGAACAGCTCCCCCGCCTCGCAGGCAGAGCCGATAATCAGCCCCTCGCGGTTGGCGTTGATGAGGGACTTTGGCATGATGGGATAGCGCTTGAAATGCTCCAGGTGGGACAGGGACACCAGCTTGTACAGGTTGCGCAGGCCGGTCTGGTTCTTGGCCAGGATGATGAGGTGCTTGGGCTGGCGCTTGGCCTTCCCCTTGCCCCGGATGGTGCGCATGTAGGGGTTGATCTCAGACAGGCTATGGAAGCCCAGCTCCTCCAGCATCCGGAAAAAGTGGGGCAGCATGTAGGCCACGGTGGCCGCGTCGTCGCTGGCCCGGTGGTGGTTGAAGGCGGGCAGGCGCAGGTGCTCCGCCACGATGTCCAGCTTGTATTTGCCCAGCTCGGGCAGCAGGTTCTGGGCCAGGATCAGGCTGTCTACCGAGGGATTGCGGAAGGGTATTCCGTACTCCCGGCACCCGGCGGCGATAAAGCCCATGTCGAAGTCGGCGTTGTGGGCGGCCAGGGGCCGGTCCCCGGCGAAGGCCAGGAAGGCCCGCAGGGCCTCCTCCTGGGAGGGGGCACCCTCCAGCATCTCGTCGGTGATACCGGTAAGGCGGATGATCTCCGGGGACAGGATGCGCCCGGGGGAGACAAAGGTGTTGAATCGGTCGGTGATCTCCCCGTTTTTCAGCACCACCGCGCCGATCTCGATGATGACCTCATACTTCCGGTTCAGGCCGGTGGTCTCGATGTCGAAGCAGACGATCTCACTGTCGAAGGGGGCGTCCGTCTCCCCGTGGACGGCCACCCGGTCGTCCACGTCGTTGATGAAGTAGGCCTCCACCCCGTACAAAACCTTGATCTTCTTGGCCGAGTGCCAGGCGTCGGGGAAGGACTGGGCCACCCCGTGGTCGGTGATGGCGATGGCCGGGTGTCCCCAGGCCTCGGCCCGCTTCACCACATTTTTGTCCGGGCCCAGCTTGGGGCCCACGCTGGTGAGGGCGTCCATGGTGGACATGGTGGTGTGGAGGTGGAGCTCCACCCGCTTCTCGGGGGCGGTGTCCTCCTTCATTTTCTTCTCCGCCGTGGTGACAGCCACCGGCTCCAGCACCATGTCGCCGTAAAACCGGTCTATATTCAGCCGGCCCTGGACCTTGATGTGCATCCCCTTTTTAATGCCGTCCACCAGGGGCTTGCCCTCGTCCCCGGGGAAGAACTTGTTCACCCGGATGGAGCCGGTGTAGTCGGTCATGTCAAAGGCCACCACCCAGGCCCCCCGCTTCTTCAGCTCCCGGTTGTCGATGGCGAAGACGTCCCCCTCCACCACCACCATGCCCATGTCCAGCTCCAGCTCCCCCATGGGGGTGGGGGCCTTGGTGACGGGCTTGCCGAAGATAGCCTTGCCCTGGGGCTTTTTGTCCCCTTTGACGGGGGCGATGGGACGGGCGGCGTTTTTCAGGGCCGCCTTGCGGATAGCCTCGGTGCGGGCAAAGACATTTTCTTCCTCTTCCGCCGGAACGGCAGGAACTGCCTCAATCGGAACAGGCGGCTCTTCCACTGACGGAACAGGAGCCGCCGCCTCGATCCTCACGCTGTTCAGTCCGTAGGCCCGGGCCAGCGTCTCCTCTGCCTGGGCGATGAGGTTAGGCCCCGCCCCGGCTGCCCCCTCCACGGCGATTTTGGCGCTGCGGCTGGCCTTGTCGATGGCGGCGGACGCAATGAGCCAGCCCTCCACGGCAGAGGACAGCTCGGTCCACTGGCGCAGGGCGGCAAACATCTGTAAAAATGGTATCTTCTGGGACATCAAATAATTCTCCTTTACAGCCTCTCAATGAGCTGGAACAGCTCGTCCACCAGCCGGTCCTGGGGGACCTTCTTCACGATCTCCCCCTTCTGGAAGAGCAATCCCTCGCCGATGCCCCCGGCGATGCCGCAGTCGGCGGACCGGGCCTCGCCGGGACCGTTGACGGCGCAGCCCATCACGGCCACGGTAATGGGCTTGTCCACAGTCTTGAGCCGCTCCTCCACCTCATTGGCCAGGGCGATGAGGTCGATCTTCGTCCGGCCGCAGGTGGGGCAGGACACCAGCTCCGGGCCCTCCTTACGGACTCCCGCCGCTTTCAGAATTTCACGGGCGGCGTAAATTTCCTCCACCGGGTCGGCGGACAGAGACACCCGCACGGTATCCCCCACCCCCAGGGCCAGCAGGCCGCCGATGCCCACGGCGGACTTCAGGGTACCCATCCGCACCGTCCCCGCCTCGGTAACGCCAATATGTAAAGGGTAGTCGCTCTCCTGTCCCATGAGCTGACAGGCCCGCATGGTAATGGGCACGCTGGAGGACTTGAGGGAGACGCAGATATCGTCAAAATCAAATTTATTCAGCAGACGGATGTGCCCAAAGGCGGACTCCACCATGGCCTCGGGGCAGATTTTCCCGTATTTGGCCAGAATGGGCTTCTCCAGTGACCCGCCGTTCACTCCGATGCGGATGGGAACACCTCTCTGACGGCAGGCTTCGGCCACCGCCTTCACCCGGTCCTCGCCGCCGATGTTCCCCGGGTTGATGCGCACCTTGTCTGCCCCGGTGGCGATGGCCTCCAAGGCCAATTTGTAATCAAAGTGGATGTCCACTACCACCGGTATAGGGCTGTTTTCCTTGATTTTGCCCACCGCCCGGGCGGCCTCCATGTCGGGCACCGCCACCCGGACGATCTCACACCCGGCGGCGGCCAGCCTTTTGATCTGGGCCACCGTGGCGGCCACGTCCTGGGTGGGGGTGTTGGTCATGGACTGGATGGTAACAGGGGCGCCCCCGCCGATGGGGACGCCGCCCACGTTGATCTGTCTTGTCATAGTATCATTTCCTTTAGGGATTTTCTCCCCCTTGGGGGAGAAAATCCACCTCTTATTTTCCAAACAGCTTGCCCACGTCGCTGAGGGTGACCGCCAGCATCAGGCACATCAGCGCCGCCAGGCCGGCCAGGTGGACATAGCCCTCATACCGGGCGTCGATTTTCTTCCGGAACAGCCCGTAAAGCAGGCCGTTGAGGGCCAGGAAGAGCACCCGCCCCCCGTCCAGGGCGGGCAGGGGCAGCAGGTTCATCACCGCCAGGTTGACGGCAATCAGGGCGGCCAGATAGCCCAGGTTCCAGACCGCGTCGAAGAGGGTGGGGGACTGGCTGCCCACCTGGCCCATCATATTCACAATGCCCACCGGACCGGACAGGTCCCGCAGGCCCACCGCGCCGGTGACCATGTCCCCCAGGCTGATCCAGACGGTGCGCACCAGGTCAATGGCCGTATTCCAGGCGTAGGCCAGCTTGCCAAAGAAGTCAGTGGGGTCAGCGGTGGACGCCATGGTCAGCCCCCGCAGACGGGTGAAATTGCCGTTTTCATCGGTGCGCTCCTGATAGGGCAGGTGGACGTCCCTCAGCTCCAACCGCCGGCCGTCCCGCTCCACCACAAAGTCGATGGTCTCCCCCGCCCGGTCCAGGAAAAACCGGGCGTTGCCGTAGACCAGCACCCGGTGACCGTCCACCGACAGAAACCGGTCCCCGGCCAGCAGGCCGCAGTTCTCGGTGCCGTAGCCCTCCAGAGGTCCGCCGTATACCTCCGCCCGGAAGCCGGTGGCCGGGGCGTAGAGGACGGCGATAATCACCAGTCCGGTGAGGAAGTTCATGGCCGCCCCGGCGCACAGGATGATGATCTTCTTCCACCAGGCCGCCCGGCCGAAGGACCGGGGGTCGGTGGACTCCTCGTCGTCCCCCTCCAGAGCGCAGAAGCCCCCGATGGGCAGGGCGCGCAGGCTGTAAAGGGTCTCCCCCTTCCCCCACTTGAGCAGGGTGGGGCCCATGCCCACGGCGAACTCGTTCACCTTCACCCCCGACAGCTTGGCGGCGGCGAAGTGGCCCAGCTCGTGGGTGGCCACCAGAACACCGAAAATCAGAATCGCGATGATGATATAGAGCATAAAACAGGGACCTCCAAAAAATGGGTTGTTCGCCCAATTTCCTGCCTCTTACGGAATTGGGTGTAGGGGCGGACATTGTCCGCCCGCACGAAACAAACGGAATTTTAGCGGGCGGATGATATCCGCCCCTACAAAACCGCCTCTCGCGCCGCAGCGTCGGCGTCCAGAATGTCCTGCATGGTGGGATTCTGCACCACCTTGACGGAGGCCAGGGCCTTTTCCACCTTGGCGGCGATGTCCAAAAAGCCGATTTCCCCGGCCAGGAACCGGGCCACCGCCCCCTCGTTGGCCCCGTTGAGGATAGCCCCTGCGGTGCCGCTGGTTTTGGCCGCCTCCAGGGCCAGGGCCAGGCAGGGGAAGGCCGTCACATCCGGTGTGCCGAAGGTGAGGGGCCCGCAGCTCCACAGGTCCAGCGGGGTGGATGGCCCGGGCACCCGCCTGGGGTAGGTGAGGGCGTACTGGATGGGCAGGCGCATGTCCGGGGCCCCCAGCTGGGCAATTATGGCATTATCACAGTATTCCACCAGGGAGTGGATAATACTCTCCCGGTGGACCACCACAGAAATTTTTTCCGCCGGCATGTGGTACAGGTGCATGGCCTCCATGACCTCCAGCCCCTTGTTCATCAGGGTGGCGGAGTCCACGGTGATCTTGGCCCCCATGGACCAGTTGGGGTGCCGTAAGGCGTCTTCCCTTGTCACGCCCTGCAATTCCTCCCGTTTTTTGCCGTAGAAGGGCCCGCCGGAGCAGGTGAGGATGAGCCGCTTCACCTCGCCCCGGTCCCGGTTGGCCTCCAGGCACTGGAAGATGGCCGAGTGCTCCGAGTCCACGGGGTAAATTTTTGCTCCGTAGTCCTTCGCCTCCTCCAGGACAAGGGGCCCGGCGCACACCAGGGTCTCCTTGTTGGCCAGGCACACCCGCTTGCCCTCCCGGATGGAGGCCAGGGTGGGCCGCAGCCCCGCCATGCCCACCAGGGCGGCGATGGCCGTGTCGGCGCTGGAGATGGTGGCCGCCTCCAGCACCCCCTCCAGGCCGCTGAGGACGTGGACGTTGGTGTCCGCCAGCCGCACCCGCAGGTCGGCCGCCGCCTTCTCGTCCGCCAGGGCGGCGATGGACGGCCTGAACTGCCGGGCCTGCTCCTCCATCAGCCTGACGCTGGAGTTGGCCGCCAGAGCCACCGCCTCCATGCCGCAGGCGGCAATCACCTCTAATGACTGCCGCCCGATGGAGCCGGTGGAACCTAATACTGTGATTTTTTTGCTCATGGTAATTTCCTTTCTGAAGAGCTCCCTCGTCCCCCCCGCAGGGGTCAAAAGGCTTCCCCTTCAGGGGAAGCTGGCACGACCGCAGGTCGTGACTGATGAGGCATTTCGCCGGAGGCGAAATATGCGAAGCAAATAAGGCTTCCGCGAGGGGACGGCCTCATCCGCCCCAGTGTGCGCACTGGGGCACCTTCCCCTAAAGGGGAAGGCTTTGCCCTGCGGGGGACGGGGGTTATGTCCGCTCGTCCTTCCGGCCCATCAGGTAGTCCAGGCTGACCCCGAAGTAGTCGGCAAGAGAAACCAAGCCTGGAACTGTTGGATAATTTTCGTCATATTCATATTGCTGATAGCTTCTCACTTTGATTCCACATATTTCCGCCATTTCTTTCTGCTTTAAGCCACGTTCTTTTCGCAATTCCCGCAGCCGTTCAGAAAACTTTGCCATAGTTACCTCCAAGCTCTTGACACGAGTAGCAAACTCGTTTATAATAAACGAGTAAATACCTCGTATAAAGGAGTTGCTTTCTATGGATGATATTCTCCGTACTCTGTTCCTCGACAATCCCTATATCCCCGATCAAGTCTATGCCTTCTGCAACCAGCTTCCGGAGTTTCAAGCGGCGGAGCGGGCCTATGAGACATCCGCCGACGCACTGAGGGCCCGTCTGGGAGAAGAGTATGACTCCTTCGAGGAAGCCCTCAACTGGCACCTCGCCCAGTATGCCCACGTCTATTATCTCTTCGGACTGGGCCTGCGTCAAGAGGTACTTTCCGCTCTGGAACAGTAGGGGTCGAGGCAGATATTCACAGGTCTCCACCCTTAAGGCTCCTTTTGAAAGGAGCTGTCAGCCGCAGGCTGACTGAGGATTGTGTTCGGCGAGGCCGAACATACGAAGTAAACTAGGTTTTGCAAAACTGGGTTTATTTCATACGTTTCGCTTCGCGAAACACAATCCTCCGCCCCAGTGTGCGCACTGGGGCACCTCCTTTCAAAAGGAGGCTTTCCGCCTGCAGGCGGGATGGAGCGCTAAAACGCCGGCAGAATCTCCACCAGCAGCAGCAGCATGGGGGAGGCGAAGATGGTGGAATCGAAGCGGTCCAGCATTCCCCCGTGGCCGGGGAGGAGGGTGCCGTAGTCCTTTACGGCGCACTGCCGCTTGATGAGGGAGAAGGACAGGTCCCCCAGCTCAGTGACGGCGCTGCCCAGCAGCCCGTACAGGGCCATCAGGGGCAGCTTGACCTCAACCCCGCCGAACTGCCCCACCAGCCAGCCGTAGAGCAGCATGCACAGGCACCCGGTCAAAATTCCGCCCGCGTAGCCCTCCAGGGACTTGTTGGGGCTGACCTGGGTGATCCCCCGGTGTTTTCCCAGGAAAACGCCGAAAAAGTAGGCCCCGATGTCGGTGGTAAAGGCGCAGATCACGGGGAGAAGGACATAAAACTGTCCGCTGTCGAACCGCTTGAGCTGCACCAGGGCGGACAGGAACAGTGGGATGCCAACGCCGCCGAAGAGACAGACGATGATGTGCTCAAACCTGATCTCCCCCTGGGTCCCATAGCGCCGCAGGGCCGGGAGAAACAGGGCCGCCATCAGCAGAATGGCCACCGCCCGGGCGGTCCAGCTGCCGTATCCAAAGGCGTGGCCCAGGGAGATGAGGGCGGCGGCAAGGGCGGTAAAGATGTACATGCCGTTGTGGTGGGCCACCTTGGTGGCCCGGAGCAGCTCAAAGGAGGCCATTCCCGCGATAAAGGCCACAATCACCGCCAGAGCGATGGGGGGAAGAAAATAGAGCGCCGCCAGGAACGCCGGGCCCAGGGCCAGGCCCACGATGATCCGTGTCGCCAAGTCACACACCTCCAAACCGGCGGTCCCGGCTCTGATAGGACGCGATGGCCCGGTGGAGCTCCGTTTTGGAGAAGTCGGGCCACAGCACGTCGGTAAAATAAAACTCCGCGTAGGCGGCCTGCCACAGCAGGAAGTTGGACAGCCGCAGCTCCCCGCTGGGCCGGATAACCAGGTCGGGGTCGGGCACCCCCCTGGAGAACAGGTAGCCCCCAAACCGGTCCTGGCTCAGGTGGTTGGGGTCGGCTCTCCCGTCGATGCAGTCCTGGGCATAGGCCCGGGCCGCCCGGACAATCTCGTCCCTGCCCCCGTAGTTCAGGCAGATGTTCACCTGACAGCCCTCGTAGTGGCGGGAAATCTCCCTTGTCCGCTCACACAGCTCCGGGGTCAGGGGGGACAGGTCGCCGAAAAACTCCATTTTCACCCGGTCCCGCTCCATCTGCCCGATGGCCTCCAGCAGGTACTTTTTCAGCAGCCCCATAATGGCCCCCACCTCCTCCGCCGGCCGCTTCCAGTTCTCGGTGGAGAAGGCGTAGACGGTGAGGTAGTCAATGCCGATGTCCTTGCAGTAGGTGGCGATGGTGCGGAAGTTCTCCGCCCCGGCGGCGTGGCCCGCCGTTCTGGGCAGACCGCGCTTTCTGGCCCAGCGGCCGTTGCCGTCCATGATAATGGCGATGTGCCGGGGCAGACGGGAAAAGTCCACCTCTGTCTGTGCCGGCTCGGTTTTCTTGGAGAAGAGGGCCATGGCGGTCGCTCCTTTGCGCGTTGTGTATTGCGTAGGGGGCGGCCTCCGCGCCGCCCCGCCGCACAGTTTCCGATAAATGGGGCGGCACAGAGGCCGCCCCCTACAACTATTTATCCCACTATATCATAAACAGGGGAATCAAACCGCCATGAGCTCCTTTTCCTTCTTGGCGGTGAGGTCGTCGATGTCCTTGCAGCGCTTGTCGGTCAGGTCCTGGAGCTCCTTCTCCAGCTTCTTCTGGTCGTCCTCGGTGAGCTCGGACTTCTTGGTCTTCTTCTTGATATCGTCCATGGCGTCCCGGCGGATATTCCGCAGGGCCACCTTGCCCTCCTCGCCGTACTTGCGCACCTGCTTGGTCAGGTCGCGGCGCCGCTCCTCGGTGAGCTGGGGGAAGGCCAGACGGATCACCCGGCCGTCGTTCTGGGGGTTGATGCCTAAGTCGGAGGTCTGGATGGCCTTCTCAATGGCCTTGAGCAGGGACATGTCGTAGGGCTGGATGGTCAGGGTCCGGGGGTCGGGGGAGCCGATATTGGCCACCTGGTTCAGGGGGGTGGGAGCGCCGTAGTACTCCACGGTGATCCGGTCCAGCACGCCGGCGTTGGCCCGGCCCGCCCGGACGGCGGCAAAGTTGCTCTTGACCACCTCGATGGTCTTTTTCATTCTCTCATCATAGCTTACGATCTCAGGGCTCATGGTCATTACTTCCTTTCTTCGTGAGGTTTCTCCTCTTTTTTCTCCGGATTATATTTTTCGTTGCCAGTTTCAATCCACAACACTAAATCGTTGATCTCCGTATCCGTCCACCCTTTTGCGCGCAATCCTAAAATAAGCCTGGCATTTTCCTGCATGTTCATCCGTTTTCACTCCTTTCAAAATCCGCGCTGAAAATCGAAGATTTATCCTACAATGGTCCCGATGGTCTCCCCCATCACCGCCCGGATGATATTCTCCGGATCCTTCAGGGCGAAGAGGAGGACGGGGATTTTGTTGTCCATGGACAGGGAGGTGGCGGTGGAGTCCATCACCTTCAGGTGCTGGGAGAGCACGTCGTCGTAGGAGATGGCGTCGTACTTGGTGGCGGTGGGGTCCAGCTTGGGGTCGGCGGAGTAGACGCCGTCGATGTTCTTGGCCAGAAGAATCACGTCCGCGTCGATCTCGGCGGCCCTCAGCACGGCGGCGGTGTCAGTGGAGAAGAAGGGATTGCCGGTGCCGCAGCCGAAAATCACCACCCGGCCCTTCTCCAGGTGGCGGATGGCCTTGGAGCGGATGTAGGGCTCGGCCACGGCCTGCATGGCGATGGCGGTCTGCACCCGGACCTCCACCCCCTTCTGCTCCAGCACGTCGGCCACGGCCAGGGCGTTGATGGCGGTGGCCAGCATGCCCATGTGGTCGGCCCGGACCCGCTCCATGGCGTCGCCGCCGTCCTTCACGCCCCGCCAGAAGTTGCCGCCGCCTACCACAACGCCCACCTGGACGCCCAGCTCCACGCAACGCTTGACCACGTCGCACACCTGGCCGATGACCTGGAAGTCCAGGCCCCGGGAGGCGTCTCCCGCCAGGGCCTCACCGCTGATTTTCAGCAGGACACGTTTATATTTGGGCTGATCCATTCAAACCCCTCCTGTTTTTTTCTTAAGCCTATTTTAATATATTTTTTACCGTTTGCATAGAGGGTAAGTCAAAGTTTTTCAATTTGTCCATAAATTGACGACAGCCCAGCCCCAAGGGCCCCCTTTGCAAAGGGGGCTGTCAGCCGCAGGCTGACTGAGGGTTTTCCTCTTAGAGCCTGTTTAAAATCTTCTAATGAGGATGGCAATGAGGGCAAACGTGAGAATCTGAGCAGAAATATAAAGTTTGCGTTCACAATTTTTCCAAAGTCTGCGGAATTTGTCGAGCCAGCCGAAAA
>CATNCS010000040.1 GCA_950097245.1 uncultured Oscillospiraceae bacterium
ACATAATAAACGGGACGGTGATGGGCCCGGTGGTGACGCCCCCCGAGTCGAAGGATACCGGGATAAAGTTTCCCGGGGCCAGGAAGGCCAGGGCGAAGACACCGAAATAGAGCACCAGCAGCAGCCGCCGCAGGGGGACGCCCCACCGGATGCGCAGGGTGGCCGCCACCAGGAACAGGCCCACCCCCACCGCCACCGTGACAATGAGCACCGTGCTGTTGATGGCGGGCACCTGCTTGGAGAGCACCTGGAGGTCGGGCTCCGCCATGGTGGTGAGCACGCCCAGCAGGAAGTAGACCACAACGGGAACAATCAGGTGCCTGTTTTTGCTGATGGTAACGCCCACGCCCTCCCCCATGGGGATCATGGACATGTCCACCCCCAGGGTGAACAGCCCCATACCGCCCACCAGCAGAATGGCCCCGAAGAGGAACAGCACCAGAGTGCCCGGGTCCAGGGGGGCGATGGTGATGGACAGGAGGAAGACGATGGCGGTGATGGGCAGCACAGAGGCCATGGACTCCTGTGTCTTTTCAACCAGCTTTCTGTTGAGACGCAACGGCCTCCACTCCTTTCAGAAAAGTAACACCATTATACCGGAGGCGGGGAAATCTTCCTAGGCTCTTTATACAATCTTTATGCCCTCACGGCTTTTTTAACATAGGCCCGCACCGGGCGGAAAATAAAGATTGTAATTTGGGAGAGAAAGAAATATAATGAGAGAGAATCTTGGCCACAAAACAAAAGGAGGAAACGGAGATGGCTATGGAATACAGAAACCTGATGGAGGACATTGTCCTGCAAAATTTGGATACCGTAATGGCGGCGGAGGGCGGCTGCACCTGCGACGCCTGCAAGTCGGACGTGGTGGCGTACACCCTGAACCACCTGGCGCCCCACTACGTGGCTACCCGCCAGGGCCGGCTGATGGTGAAGCTGCAGAGCTATGAGCTGCAGTCCCGGGCCGACGTGGTGGCAGCCCTCAGCGAGGCGGCTGTTATGGTCGCCAAAAGCCCCCGCCACGGACGGGAATGAACCGATTCGCTCCGCCAAACGGCGGGGCGGATTTTTTACCGCAAAAACAGCCGCAGCAGCTTATTCTTAACCGGCGTACAGGGGGCGTACCGGACGGGCAGGTCCGCCAGAGTGGACTTTTTCACGATGCTCTTCCGGTGGGAGAAGGCGTCGAAGCTGGCCCTGCCGTGGTAGCTGCCCATGCCGCTGTTCCCCACACCGCCAAAGGGCATCCGGCTGGTGGCCAGGTGGATGACGGTGTCGTTGATACAGCCGCCGCCGAAGGAGGCCCGGCGGAGGAACAGCTCCTGCACGCACCTGTCCCGGGAGAACAGGTAGAGAGCTAGAGGGCGGGGCCGGGCGTTGACAAAGTCCAGCGCCTCTTGCACGTCCTCAAAAGTGAGCACAGGCAGGACCGGCCCGAAGATTTCCTCCTGCATCACGGCGTCCTCCGGGGAGACGTTGTCCAGGATCGTGGGCTGGATCTTCAGGGTGTCAGGGTCCCCCTTTCCGCCGAAGACCACCTTGTCCGGGTCGATGAGGCCCATCACCCGGCGGAAGTGCTTCCCGTTGACCATACGGACATAGCCCCCGTTGTCCAGGGGATTTTCACCGTACATCACGGTGATCCAGCGCTTCAAATACTCCAGAAAGCGGTCCTTTACCCGGCGGTCCACCAGCAGGTAGTCCGGGGCCACGCAGGTCTGGCCGCAGTTGAGCAGCTTGCCGAAGACGAGGCGCTTGGCGGCCAAATCCAGCCGGGCGGTTTTATCTACGATGCAGGGGCTCTTGCCCCCCAGCTCCAAGGTGACGGGGGTGAGGTGCCGGGCCGCTTTGACCATGACCTCCCTGCCCGTCCGGTACGCCCCCTGTACGCCGGTGAAGAAGATACAGTCGAATTTTTGATCCAGCAGGGCCTGGTTTTCCCCGCGGCCCCCTTCGACAACGGCCACGTATTCCGGCGGGAAGCATTTCAGGATGTCACGAATCACCGCCGATGTGGCGGGGGAGTAGGCCGAGGGCTTTACCACGGCGCAGTTGCCGGCGGCGATGGCCCCGATGAGGGGCTCCAGGGTGAGCAGAAAGGGGTAGTTCCAGGGGGACATGATAAGCGCCACCCCGTAGGGCTCCTGAACGGTGAAGCTCCGGGCGGGGAACTGGGCCAGGGGGGTGAGGTGGGGCCTGTCCCCCATCCAGCGGGCCAGCCGCTTCTCCACAAAGGACAGCTCCGACAGGGTGAGCCCCACCTCGCACATATAGCTCTCGGCGGGGGACTTGTTCAGGTCGGACCGCAGGGCGGCGGTGATGTCCCCCTCACGGGCTGTGACGGCCGCTCTCAGCCGTTGTAAGGCCTCTCTCCGGGCAGCCAGGGGCAGGGTTGCCCCGGTGTTGAAATAGGCCCGCTGGGCCGCTACAAGGGCTTGGATGTCCATAGGTTACCTCCTGAAGGGCTCCTTTGCCAAAGAACCTCATCCGCCCCCTGCGGGGGCGCCTTCCCCTAAAGGGGAAGGCATAAGAGACGCGCCCCAAAGCCTTCCCCTTTAGGGGAAGGTGGCATTTGCGAAGCAAATGACGGATGAGGCCGTCCGTTTCCAGCATACCATAAAACCTCCTGCCCGTCAAAAATTTCTCTTGACAAGGTTCGCGGAGACTAGTATTATATTTTTAACAGTACTGTATTTTTAATACTAGAGGAACGGAGGAAAGCGTTATGAAACAAGCAAAGCCCCTGACGAAAGAGCAGTACCTGAAAAAATTCAGCCGGGCGGTGCGGTGGCGGCTGCCGCCCCAGGAGTCGGAGGACGCCATCTCTGACTATCGGGAGTTGATCTTCCAGCCGGAGCGGGACGAGTCCAAACTGGTGGAGGAGCTGGGCACCCCCGCCCAGGCGGCCCACCTGCTCACCGACGTGAGAACCTACCGCCGGTGGCTGAAAGTGTTCGCCGTCCTGGCCTTTGGGCTGTTCCTGATCGTGGAGTGGGTATGGACGGGCCGCTATAGTCTTACATTTGCCGCACTGCGCGCATGGTGGTATCCGGTGCTGGTGATGGCGGCGGGACTGCCCCTGTCTCTGTACTGGTTCCGGCGGCACGAGCAGAAGAACGGCCCTCTGCCCAGGCGGTTGGCGCTGCTGCTGGCGGCAGTGTTCCTATTCGGGGCGGGAACCCTGGCTTGGAACTGGTATGTGTTGAGCCCGAGATTTCTGGACTTCTATCGTGAGACATACCCCGTTATCCCTTGGCAAATTATTTTTCATCGGGAGCTGACTATCAATGGCGGGATAGTTTGCGCTCTGCTCGCCTTTGCCGGATTGGTGCTGGCCAAGTGCTATGACCGCCGGTGGCTGGCGCTGTATACGCTGGCGCTCACCGTGGCGGTGTTGTGCAGCTTTATTCTGTTCCATATGCGGAGGATGGACCTGAGCTATGCTATGGCCAATTCTGTCCAAACGTATCTGTTCACCCGCCTCATTCCCATTGGCGCGGCGGGCCTGATTGGAACGGGGGTGGCCCTGTGCTGAAGAAGGACCTGCTGGAGCTGTGTCTGCTCCAGCTGCTGGCTGGCGGCGACAAATACGGCTACGAGGTGCTCACCCCCTTGCGCGCCGCCTTCCCGGACACCCAGGAGAGCGCCATCTACGCCCTGCTCCGGGGGCTGGGTAAGTCGGGGCTGACCACCTGGTACATGGCCCCCGGGGGCGGGGGACCGGACCGGAAGTACTACAAGCTCACCCCCGCCGGGCAGGCCCGGCTGGAGGCCCTGGGGTCCGACTGGCGGCACATGCGGGACGCCATCGCGTCCTTTGGGGTGGAGTGACCTCATCCGCCCCCTGCGGGGGCACCTTCCCCTAAAGGGGAAGGCATAAGAGACGCGCCCCAAAGCCTTCCCCTTTAGGGGAAGGTGGCATTTGCGAAGCAAATGACGGATGAGGCGTCCCCGCAAAATCACAGTTTACAACCGGCCAAAACCGTGCTATCATAGAGGACTGTGGGAGGTTTTCCCACGAAACGATATGAAAACGAGGAGTGTTCCTTTATGAGCCGTATGGTCGGTACCGTATCCCGGGGCATCCGCACCCCCATTATCCGCAGCGGAGATGACCTGGTGGAGATTGTCACCAGCTCCCTGCTGGAGGCCGCCAGGGAGGACAGATTTTCCATCCGGGACCGGGACATCGTGGCCATGACCGAGGCCATTGTGGCCCGGGCCCAGGGCAACTACGCCACCGTGGACGACATCGCCGCCGACGTCCGTGCCAAGCTGGGCGGGGAGACGGTGGGGGTGATCTTCCCCATTCTCAGCCGCAACCGCTTCGCCATCTGCCTGCGGGGCATCGCCAAGGGGGCGAAGAAGATTGTCCTCATGCTCAGCTACCCCTCCGACGAGGTGGGAAACCACCTGGTCAGCCTGGACGCGGTGGACGAGAAGGGGGTGGATCCCTACAAGGACGTCCTCACCCTGGAGCGGTACCGCCAGCTCTTCGGCTATGAGAAGCACCCCTTCACCGGCGTGGACTACGTGGCCTACTACCAGGAGCTGATCCAGGGCTGCGGGGCCGAGGCGGAGATTATCTTCGCCAACGACCCCCGGGCCATCCTGCCCTACACCAAAAATGTGCTGTGCTGCGACATCCACACCCGCACCCGCACCAAGCGTCTGCTGAAGGCCGCCGGGGGAGAGCAGGTCTTCGGCTTGGACGAGATTCTCAACGCCCCCGTCAACGGCAGCGGCTGCAACGAAAAATACGGTCTGCTGGGGTCCAACAAGGCCACCGAGGAGCAGGTGAAGCTCTTCCCCCGGGACTGCCAGAAGCTGGTGGAGGCCATCCAGAAGAAGCTGCTGGAGGCCACCGGCAAGCATGTGGAGGTCATGGTCTACGGCGACGGGGCCTTCAAGGACCCGGTGGGCAAGATCTGGGAGTTGGCCGACCCGGTGGTCTCCCCGGCCTACACCGCCGGCCTGGAGGGCACCCCCAACGAGCTGAAGCTGAAATATCTGGCCGACAACGACTTCGCCCACCTGTCCGGCGAGGCCCTGAGGGAGGCCATCAAGGACCGCATCCACAAGAAGGACGGGGACCTGGTGGGCCAGATGGTGTCGGAGGGCACCACCCCCCGGCGGCTCACCGACCTGATCGGCTCCCTGTGCGACCTGACCTCCGGCTCCGGGGACAAGGGCACCCCGGTGGTCTTCATCCAGGGCTATTTCGATAATTACACCACAGAATAACAGGAAAAACCTCGCCGACGGCGAGGTTTTTCTCTATGTGCGTCAAGATTGCCGCTGTGCTGAACAGCCGGGGCGGTCACATGGCCCCACCCGGCGAGGACCGGCCCGGGCTACGCGTGGTAGATGCCGCCGCCGATAAACTCCCGCATGAGGGAGGTCTTGGGGATGTTGTCCGCGGGGATGGGCAGGAAATAGTTTAAAAACTTCAGCAGGCGTTTGGCCTCGATATACTCCTCGCTCTCCCGGGGGACGCCGAAGAGCAGGGGCTGCACGTAGGGCTTCAGCAGAGCGGTCTCGTAGATCAGGGCGGAGTTGAAGATCACGTCCGCGCTGTCCTGGAAGGGGAAGATGTTCTGCTCCTCCCCCCGGCGGACAGAGGGCCACATTTTAATGGTGGCCTGGGCGCTGTAGCCCCGGGTTCTGGCGTCCCGCTCGATGCGCCGCAGGAGGCGGGCGTCGGTGGTGGGGATCCGGTTGTGGTTGTCGATGTTCAGGGTGGTGAGGCAGCTGATGTAGATCCTGTATTTGCTCTCTTTGGGCAGGGAGTGGGTAAACTGGTCGTTGAGGCAGTGGATGCCCTCGATGACAAGCACGTCGCCCTCCCCCAGGGTGAGGAAGTTCCCGTTGTACTCCCGGGCGCCCTTTTTAAAGTTGTAGGTGGGGAGCTCCACGGTCTCTCCGTTGAGCAGCCGGACCATATCCCGGTTGAACTGCTCCACATCCATAGCGCCCAGGCCCTCGAAATCGTAGTTGCCCTTCTCGTCTCTGGGGGTATCCTCCCGGTTTTTAAAGTAGTTGTCTGTGGCGATGGCGTGGGGCCGCAGCCCGCAGGCCCGCAGCTGGGTGGAGAGACGGTGGGAGAAGGTGGTCTTGCCGGAGGAGGAGGGACCGGCAATCATAACAAAGCGGACTCCCTTCCGCTGGGCAATCTCGGCGGCGATGTCGCCGATTTTCTTCTCCATCATCGCCTCATGGGCCAGAATCAGCGATGTGGCGCCGCCCTGGGAGATGGTGGCGTTGAGCTCGGCCACGTTGGAGGCGTTCAGCGCCTCAAAGCGCTGGTTGGAGCTGTAGAGCTCCCGGAATACCTTGTAGGAGGGCCGGAAGTCCCCCAGCCGGCCGGGGTCCTGCTGGGTGGGCAGGCGCAGCACAAAGCCGTTTTCAAACAGCTCCAGCCCGAAGCATTTGATATAGCCGGTGTCCGGCACCATATAGCCATAGAAGTAGTCTACAAAGCCGTCCAGAGAGTAGACATTGACATGGGAGTTGATGCGGAAGCTGAAGAGCTGGGCCTTGTGGACCATCCCGGCCCGCTGAAACAGCTCCACGGCGTCGTCGGTGTTCATGGAGTGCTTTTCAATGGGCAGGGCCAGTGCGGCCAATTCCCGCATCCGGGCCTCCACCCGCTCCAGCAGGGACTGGTCCAGGGTGAAATTGCCCTGGGCCAGGATGAAGAGTGCGCTGCTGAGGGAGTACTCCACAGACAGGCGGCGCACATTCTCCCGGCCCGCCACATCGTAGAAGGCCTTCAGCATCAGGAAGACCGCGCTGCGCTCGTAGGTCTGGATTCCGGGCTTGTCCTGGGCGGTGACCATCTTCAGGGAGCAGTCCCGGTCCAGGACCTTGTGGAGCTCACAGAGCTTTCCGTCCCGGTTGACCAGCAGAATATCCCAGGGGAGCCGGGACTGAAAGTCCGCCGCGACGGTGCGGTAGGGCGTCCCGTACGGATAGGTATATGTTTTGTCCTCCACAGTGACCTTTATCATCCTTGTTTCTTCCATAAGATGGCCTCCTTTTATAGTCTAATGATACCAACAGGGAAGTGGCCTGTGTTGATAATTATAGCATCTATATCAAAAATACTCAAGGGGGCGGTCTGTGTATTGTGTAAAATAAATACAGGCCGCCCCGGCGGGGGCGGCCTGTCTACCGTTTATGAGTTGCCGAACTCGCTGAAGAAGCGGTCGTGAATGGCCTGGACGGCCCGGTCGGCCTCCCGCTCGTCCACCAGTACGGACACCTTGATCTCGCTGGTGGAGATCATGTTGATGTTGACCCCGGCGGAGTACAGAGCCTCAAACATCTTGCAGGCCACGCCGGCATTGTGGGCCATGCCGGCCCCCACGATGGATACCTTGGCCACGTCCTCGTTGAGCTCCACAGACCGGCAGCCGATGGCCTCCCGGTGCTCCTCCATCACCTCCCGGGCCGCCTGCGCGTCGCCCTGGGCCACGGTGAAGCTGATGTCCTTGCTGCCGTCCCGGCCGATGGACTGGAGAATAAGGTCCACATTGATGTCCTTCTGGGCCAGCAGGGAGAAAATTTTAAAGGCGATGCCGGGCTGGTCCGCCAGTCCGATCAGCGCGATGCGGGCCACTTCCTTGTCCTTGGCGACTCCTCTGACGTGGGATTTTTCCATAGTCTTGACGACCTCCTTCACTTTTGTGCCGGGCTTTCCGCTGAAGCTGGACAGCACCTCCAGATTGACGTTGTACCGCTTGGCCATCTCCACCGAGCGGTTGTGGAGCACCTGAGCTCCCAGACTGGCCAGCTCCAGCATCTCGTCGTAGGTGATCTCATCCAGCTTTTGCGTCCCCGTCACGTGGCGGGGGTCGGCGGTGTAGACGCCGTCTACGTCGGTGTAGATCTGGCACAGGTCGGCATGGAGGGCGGCGGCCAAGGCCACGGCGGAGGTGTCGGACCCGCCACGGCCCAGGGTGGTGATGTCGTCGTACTTGTTGATGCCCTGGAAGCCGGCCACCAGTACGATCTTTTTCTTGTCCAGCTCCTTCCGGATGCGCTCGGTGCGCACCCGCTTGATGCGGGCGGCGGAGTAGGACGAGTCAGTGAGCATCCCCGCCTGCCAGCCGGTGAGTGAGATGACCTGATAGCCCATGCGCTCGATGGCCATGGCGCACAGAGAGATGGAAATTTGCTCGCCGGTGGCCAGCAGCATATCCATTTCCCGCTTGGAGGCGCCGGGATGAATTTCCCGGGCCTTGGCGATCAGGTCGTCGGTGGTGTCCCCCTGGGCGGACAGCACCACCACCACGCTGTGGCCCCTGCGGTAGGTCTCGGTGACAATCCGGGCCACATTGCGGATCTTGTCGGCATCGGCTACCGAGCTGCCGCCGAATTTTTGTACAATGAGTGCCATGTATGGTATTCCCCCTAAAAGGTTGAAGTTTGCAATTTCGGTAGGGGGCGGCCTCTGTGCCGCCCCGTCAATAGTGGAGTTGCCTGTGCGGGGCGGCGCGGAGACCGCCCCCCACACGTCCCCACCATCCTATGCGCCTGCGCCCGCTCAGGCCAGCACCCGGAACAGGGAGTCCACATCCGCCCCGGCCAGCTTCTCCCGGAGCTGGGGCTCGGTCATGGGGGGGGTGAGGAAGGCGGTCTCCCCGGCGGGGGCGTCCTTCCGGGAGAGGAGCTGAACACTGCCACAGCGGTTTCCGGCCTCGTCGGCGGACATCCGGGCCCGGACGTACCAGGGGGAGGCCAGGCAGTCGGCGGACACCACCAGGTCGGGGGAGCCCTCCTCCCAGCCGTTGTGCCGGTCCTTCTTCAGGTCCTTGGCGATGTCGATGACGTCGGCCACCACGGCGGAGGCGGTGGGCAGCTTGCCCGCCCCCCGGCCGTAGAACATCGCGTCTCCGATGGCGTTGCCGGTGACAGAAATGGCGTTGAACACGTCCTCCACCCCGGACAGGGGGTTGTCTCCGGGCACCAGGTGGGGGGCCACGAAGGCGCACACCTTGTCCTGGGGCTGACGGATCGCCCGTCCCAGCAGCTTGATCTTACAGCCCACCGAGTCGGCGTAGGCCACGTCCTCCAGGGTGACCCCCCGGATGCCCTGGGTGGCCACCTGGTCGGGGTAGACGTGGCGGCCGAAGGCCAGGGCGGCCAGAATACAGATCTTCCGGCAGGCGTCATGGCCGTCCACGTCGGCGGTGGGGTCCTTCTCGGCATAGCCGTTGGCCTGGGCCTCGGCCAGGGCCTGGTCGAAGGTGAGCCCCGCCCTGATCATCCGGGTGAGGATATAGTTGGTGGTGCCGTTGAGGATGCCGGTGACCTGCTCCAGCCGGTTGGCGGCCAGGCAGGAGGTGAGGGGCCGCAGGATAGGGATGCCTCCGCCCACGCTGGCCTCAAAGAGGTAGCTGCACCCGTGCTCCTTTGCCAGCTGGAGCAGCTCATAGCCGTGGGTGGCCACCAGCTCCTTGTTGGAGGTGACCACGCTCTTGCCCGCCTTCAGGGCCCGGGTGGTAAAGTCCAGAGCGATGGTGGCCCCGCCGATGGTCTCCACCACGATGTCCAGCTCCGGATCGTTTTCCGGGACGGCAAAATTCTTCACAAACAGGTCCGCGTACGGGCTGTCCGGGAAGTCCCGCACATCTACAATGTATTTCAGCCGCACCAGGTCGTTTACCCGGTGGTCGATGAGTCCGCCGTTGGTGGTGAGCACCTCGGCCACGCCGGAGCCCACCGTGCCAAAACCTAAAATTGCTACGTTAACCATTCTTTTTTCTCCTTATCATAAATGATGTCGTTCCCCAAAAGCCCCCTTCGCAAAGGGGGCTCCCAGCGGAGCCGGGTGGGGGTTTAAACCCTCCACCATCGCCTTCGGCGGCGGTCCCCCTCCCTTTACGAAGGGAGGCTTTTATGCTACCCCGCCAGAATCTCGCACTTGACCACGCCGGGGCCGGCGGACAGACTGTCCAGCACGCCCTCCAGGGAGTCCTGAAGGGCGGAGGTCTCCGCCGTCATGGTGACCACAGCGCAGCCGTTTACCGGGATGTTCTGGTTGATGGTGAGGATGTTCACCCCGGTGTCGGCCAGCACATTCAGGGCTCCGGACAGGGCTCCCGGCTTGTCCTTCAGCAGCACCTGGAAGGTGACAATGCGGCCGTGGAGCATGTCGTTGAAGGGCCGCACCGCATCTTTATACTTGTAAAAGGCGCTGCGGCTGATCTCCACCGCGTGGGCGGCGCCGTTGACGGTCTTTTCCTCTCCTGTCTCCAGCAGGCGCTTGGCTTCGGCCACCTTCCGGAAGATTTCCGGCATGGCCCGGGCCTCTACAATGAAGTATTTTGCCGGTTCGCTCATATGCTTCCTCCAGTCCGCACAGGATGTTGTCCACGTTGCACGGTCATTTGTTTTTTTGCGTGGTTCATTGTATCATATCCCTCTTCGGCCCGCAACCCCAAAATTCTGTTTTGTTGGAGGAAGTTTTCCCGGGAAAAGCGGCCTTTTTTTGTGGAATCCTACAGGCGGCATAGAACAGCGCCGCGGACAGCTGTCCGCGGCGCTGCAATGGCGCGTATATCAGTCCACAAAGACTCCGGGGGGCGGCGGGGGATCGTGGGGGACGTCCGGAACGGTGGGCTCCGGGTCGCCGCCCGGGTCAGGCTCGGTGGTCCCGCCGGGATTGCCGGGGTCGATGGGGTTAAAGGGATCAAAGGGGTTGAAGGGGTTGTTGGGATCAAGGGGGTCCACCTCGGGGGGCGGCGCCTCGGTGTGGAGGGTGCAGGTCCCGTACCCGGAGGCGGTGGCGTAGTCCCACTGGGCATCTCCCGCCACGGCGCTGCCAACCTGCTCCCGGTTGAAGTTGGGCAGGCAGATCTCCTTTCTGCTCTCCTCGGGGCAGAACTCCCCCGCCTGATAGTACAGGCCGGTCTCGGTGCCGTCCTCATTGAGGACGGGGCAGTCCACACAGATGGTAATCACCGACTCGGCGGTGTGGTAGGGGCAGTCCTGCCCCTCGGGGAAGCTCTCAGGGAAGATGCTGCCCGAGGCCACCCGGCTGCCCCGGGGGTCCATAGAGCAATATTCGGTGGCCAAAAAGCCGCTGTCCATGCAGTAGCTGATGGACCGCCGCCCTCCCGGGTCGGCGTAGTCCTTGTCGGGCAGGCCCTCATGGAGGGGGACCATCACCTTGTTCCACAGCACCGCGGCGGGGTTCTTGCCGCTGATATTCATCTTGTAGGGGTTCTCGTAGCCCACCCAGACCACGGCGGTGTAGTAGGGGGTGTAGCCGGCGAACCAGCGATCGTTGTTCTCGCTGGTGGTGCCCGTCTTGCCGGCGGCGTGCTGGCCCTTGATGCCCAGGCCGTAGGCGGTGCCCCCCCCGTCGAAGACGTGCTGCATCATGTCGTTCATATACCAGGCGGTGGTGGGCTTGATAACCTCCTCCCGCTCCAGGGTGTTGTCCACCAGGGTGACCTCCTGGCCGTCCACCAGCTGGGTGATTTTCAGCACGGTGCGGGAGCCCTGATAGACGCCGTTGTTGGGGAAGACGGAGTAGGCCTCGGCCATATCCCGGACGTTGGTGCCGTCGGTGAGGCCGCCCATGGCCAGGGAGGTGGTGATGTCGCTGGTCCACTTGCCCCGGATCATGCGGCCCTCCTCCAGGTCGATGTGGTACCGGTCCTGGACGAATTTGAAGCTCTCCTCCGGGGTGACGTAGTCGTTCATCAGCCGGACGGCGATGGTGTTCAGCGACTGCTTCAGGCCCTCCCGGACGGTGAGGTGGCCCTGATAGCGGGTGGTGCCCGAGTTCTTGGGCCAGACGCTGTTCCCCATCATCTGGTAGGGGTAGTCGTCCAGCACCGAGTAGGGGCTCACCTTGTTGAACTCCAGGGCCGGGGAGTAGACGGCCAGGGGCTTGAAGGAGGAGCCGGGCTGCCGGTTGCCGCCCCCCTCGCCGATGGCGAAGTTGCTCCCCCGGTTGGCCGTCTTTCCTCCGCCGAACCTGCCCGCGATGGCCACCAGGTTGCCCGTCTCGTTCTCGATGATGGCGATGGTGGACTGCATCTGCTGGCCGTCTCTGGAGGTGAAATCCAGGTTGTCCCGGTTGGTATAGACCTCGTCCACAATGGCCTGGGCGCTGGGGTCGTAGCAGGTGTAGATGCGCAGGCCGCCCCGCTGCATGGCCAGCTCGGTGCGCTGGGCGGACCAGCCCAGCTTGTCGGCCATGATCTCCTGGACCTCGGAGATGACGGTCTCCTCATACCAGGTGTAGATGTTGTCGGTATTCTCCTGGCCCTGGTTCTTTACAAAGACCAGCTCCTGGGCCACCGCCTCGTCGTACTCCTCCTGGGTGATATAGCCCTGCTTGCGCATCTCGTTGAGGATGACCTCCTGGCGGTATTTGTTCCACTGGCGGGCGGTCCAGATCTCGTCGGTGTCGAAGCCGCTGGAGCGGCTGAAGGAGTAGGGGCCGTATTTGGAGGGATTGTTGGTGATGCCGATGAGGCTGGCGCATTCGGCCAGGGTGAGCTCCGATACCGGCTTGCCGAAATAGCCCAGGGCGGCAGCCCCCACCCCCTCGAACTTGCTGCCCAGGGGAATGGTGTTCAGGTAGTAGGTGATGGTGTCCTCCTTGGAGTTGTTCTGGGTAAACCGGAAGGCCCGGACGATCTCGGTGATCTTCCGCTTGACGGTGGTCTCGTTGTAGTTGGTCTGGTTTTTGATGAGCTGCTGGGTGATGGTGGAGCCGCCGGAGATGTCCTTGCCGGTGAACATGGAGTACACCGCATAGCCTGTCCGCCGCCAGTCCACCCCGGGATGGGTCCAGAAGCGGCGGTCCTCAATGGCCACGGTGGCGTCGATCAGGTCCTGGGGGATCTCCTCAAAGTCCACCCAGACCGAGCTGGTCACGTTGAGCAGCTTGGTCATCTCCACGTACTGCCCGGTGGTCTTGTCCTGGTAGTACATGAGGCTGTCCTCATTGAAGATGAAGTCGTCGGGGCTCAGGTCGGCAATGGGGACGATCACCTCGTTGATGTACACCGCCGCAAAGCAGGCCACCAGCGCGCCGGTACACAGGCCGACAAGAATCAGGGTGCCCAGGGTCTTGAAGACCCAGCCGATCACCCGCCCCACCGTGATGCCCCCGCTCTTCTTTTTCCGGCGGCGCTTTCTGGGCGGGCTGGGGGCCTGGCGGCTCCCTCCGGAGGAGGCCCGGTGGGACGGCGCCTGCCGGCGGGACGGATAGTCGCTGTTTTCGTACAGCGAGGAATGTTCATTATAATCAGACACGTTCAATACCTCCAGTCGGTCAAGGGGGAGCGCTCCTCCCGTCCCGACGGTCTGGACGGACTTCCGCCGCCCGGGCTTGCTTGTTCTCTGCCGAGCTTACAATAAGCCCAGCATAAGTATTATACCAGATTTTCCATGTTTGTCCACCCATAATCCCGCCGAAGGCGCAATCTTCAAAGTTTCTTAAAATTTACCTGCACTTCCCCCTTGCATTTTTGCTGCCGGCGGGGTAAAATAGGGGTAGAAAAGAACAGGAGGACCTTCTCATGGAAGACAACTTCGGCCCCGACTTTATCACCGTCACCGACGAGGACGGCAACGACTTTGAGCTGGAGCTGGTAGACACCCTGGAGTACAAGGGAATCACCTACTACGCCATGTTCCCCGCCGTGGAGGAGGACGAGTCCACCGGCGAGCCCCAGGATGTGGACGCCGACGATGAGGAGTACGGCCTGGTCATCATGAAGGTCATTGAGGAGAACGGCGAGGAGCTGCTGTCCACCCTGGACTCCGACGAGGAGCTGGACCAGGTCTACGAGCTGTTCATGGAGCGGTTTTTCCAGGACGAGGAGACGTAAACATCTGTCATGATTCCTGCTCGGTGCGTGATGGGCTCTTTTAAACCCACATTTCTTAAACGGGACGCCCACCTCACGGCGCGGCTTGCAGGCCTCCCGGCCCCCTTATGAGGTCAGCTGGACGTTGGAAGCAGTAAAGCGTCGTGGAGGCGACCCACCTGCCATTACGTGCAGGTTTTAAACGGGTCCACACGGCCAGAGCGGGGCATAAAAAGCCATAGTGACCCCAGCATTTTGGCCGCAGCGTCAGCGCTGCGGTCCTTTCTATTTATAAACATTGTGTAAAAGTCCGCCGGTCCTCTTGCAATCGGGGCCGGTTTTTAGTATAATATCCCGGAAATGCCCGGAGGGGCATTCCCTTTTACACTACTGATTATGAGAGGACTGAAGCAACTGTGAGTGCAGAGAAAAAGGCCCAGGTCAGGGCTGAGCGGAACGAAAAGCGCCGCCAGGAGGAGCAGAAGGACCGCCGCTCCATGGCCGTCTATACCGTTGTGGCCGTGGTGGTTGTGGTGGCCGCCATCGCCGCCATGTTTTGGCGCAGCGGCATCCTCCAGCGCACTGTGACCGCCCTGGACGTCAACGGGACCAAATATACCGCCGCCGACGTGCAGTACTATTACAGGAGCATCTACAACGAGTTTTCCCAGCAGTACGCCTTTAACACCGGCGCCTCCGTAAAAAAACAGGTCTACGACGAGACCACCGGCCAGACCTGGTACGACTATCTGATGGAGCTGGCCGTGGAGCGGCTGACCTGGAACACCGCCCTGGCCCGGCAGGCCGGGGACGAGGGCTATACCCTCTCCCAGGAGACCCAGGCCGAGGTTGACGCCACGCTGGCCCAGCTGGAGACCGCCTGGATCGGCTACGGCACCTACTCCAGTCGGGACGCCTTCATCCGGGACCGCTTCGGGGCCAACATGACCTATGACCGGCTGGTGCAGCTCATCAGCATGGAGTATCTGGCCAGCGACTACGCCTCCTCCAAGCTGGAGGACATTGAGCACTCCGACGCCGACTACGACGCCTACTATCGGGAGCACGCAGACCAGATGGACACCGTCACCTACTCCCAGATTACCTTCCGGGCCTCCGTCCCCACGACCCATGACCAGGGGGAGACCTCTGCCACAGCCGAAGATCCGGCCGAGCTGCTGGAGACGCTCAAAACTGAGCAGAAGGCCCTGGCCGATGAGGTCCAGGCCAAGCTGGAGGCCGGCGCGGATATGGAGGACCTGGTCCAGGAGTATGGCGACCGGGCCTACGGCTCCGGCAGCTCCAGCCGGGCCACCTACACCGACCTGGGCTACTTCCCCTACGGCGACTGGCTGCTGGACGGCGCCCGCAAGGCCGGGGACATCACCGTGATTGAGAACGGTTCGGGCAGCAGCTACTACTATTACGTGATCCGCTTTGAGGGCCGGGAGCTGGACCAGGAGCAGACCCACACAGTGCGGCACCTGCTGGTCCGGGCCGGACAGGCCAGCATCAGCGCCACCCCCACCCAGGAGGAGTATGACGCGGCCGAGGAGAAAGCCCAGTCCCTGCTGGATGAGTGGAAGGCCGGGGAAGCCACCGAGGACTCCTTCGCCGCCCTGGCCGCCGAACACAGCGACGACAACGGCTCCGGCGGCTCCGCCCAAAACGGCGGCCTGATCTCCAACATCACCAGCACCTCCAGCTATGTGGAGGCCTTCCGGGACTGGGCCGTGGACCCCGCCCGGAAGGAGGGGGACACCGGGCTGGTGAAGACCGAGTACGGCTGGCACGTGATGTACTACGTGTCCACCAACGACCCCATCTGGAGGCAGAACACCACCATAGCCCTCCAGAACCGGGACTATGAGGAGCTGGCTGAGGCCGCCTCCCAGGGCTGGACCATCACCCGGGGCATGGGCATGAACTTCATCAGCGCGTAACAATAAATCCTCCATCCGGACCGGATGGAGGATTTTTGCATAAAGAAAACGGAACGCTGAACACGTTCCGTTTTTGTTTACCATCTTTGCAGCTGCCGCAGCAGAATTCCGGCGATGTCCTCGCAGGAGCCCTGGATCTGGACGGCGCCGATGTTGTAGGCCACCATAGGCATACCGTACACCACGGAGGACTCCTTGTCCTGGCCGATGGTGTAGGCCCCGGCCTGACGCATCTTTAAAAGGCCGTCGGCCCCGTCCCGACCCATGCCGGTCATGATGATGCCGGCCATCTTGCACTTCACCTGCTCCGCCATGGAGAAGAACAGGGCGTCCACCGAGGGGCGGTGGCCGCTGACCTTCTCCCCGGGCTGGCAGGAAACTGTGTACCGGGTTCCGGAGCGGACGACGCGCATCTGAAAGTCCGCCGGGGCCAGCAGGGCCAGCCCCCGGTGCAGCTCGTCGCCGTTCTTGGCCTCCCGCACCTCCATGTGGCACAGGCGGTTGAGCCGCTCGGCGTACATCTGGGTAAAGCCGATGGGCATGTGCTGGACGATGAGCATGGGGGGGATGTCGGCGGGCAGCCGCTTCATCACCTCCAGGGTAGCCTCGGTGCCGCCGGTGGAGGCCCCCAGGGCGATGATGGTGGCGTCCATGGCGGAGCGGTTGCCCAGCAGGGGAGGGGCGGGGAGAGCGGGCTTGGTCCCGGTAGTGGGCAGCCGCGGGCCGGCAGCCGCGGGGACACCGGCGGCCTTGCCCGGAGCGGCCGGGACAGACGAGCCGGGACGCAGCTGCACGCGGGCTCCCGCCGCGGCGATCACCTTGCCGGTGAGGGCCCGGATAAAGGCCTCGTTCTGGCCCGGTGCGGGCTTGTGGACAAAATCCACCGCGCCGGCGGACAGGGCGTCAAACACCCTCAGGTCCAGGGAGGACACCAGGATGACAGGCAGGGGGACGACGGGAAGCAGCTGCTTGAGAAAGTCGATGCCGTTCATGCCGGGCATCTCCACGTCCAGGGTCATAACATCGGGCTTGAACTGGTCCACCTTGGCCCGGGCGTCTTTGGCGTTGAAGCTGGTGGCCACCACCTCAATCTGAGGGGAGGCGTTCAGCCCGTTAGAAATCATGGTGCGGGCCAGGATGGAGTCGTCCACCACCATGACGCGGATTTTCTTATTGGCTGGCCACATGGCGATCTCTCCTTTTACAGAGACTCATGGTCATCCCGACCCGGAGAACCGGGTCGGGACGGGGATTATTTCTTCTGGAAGGTGGACGGAGCCACGGTGACGTAGGGGGCGTCCTTGCTCAGGTTCTCAGAGTGGCTGATCATCAGATATCCACCCGGGTTGGTGACGTCGTAGAACCGGCGCACCAGGGCGTCCTTGGTGGGCTGGTCGAAGTAGATCATTACATTCCGGCAGAAGATCACGTCAAATTTTGTGCGGAACTTGATGGGGTCCATCAGGTTGAAGGTCTGAAAAATCACGTTGTTGCGCACGTCGGGGGTGACGGCGTAGCGGCTGCCCTCGATCTTTTTGAAATACTTCTTCCGCCAGATGGCGGGCACGGTGTCGGGCACCTCGTAGATGCCCTTCTTGGCCTTGGCAAGGGCCTGCTGGGAGATGTCGGTGGCCAGGATGCGGGTGTCCCACTGGCTGGCCTGAAGACCCAGAAATTCCTTGATGCACATGGTGAGATTGTAGGGCTCCTCGCCGCTGGAGCAGCCGGCGCTCCAGATGGCGATGGACTTCTTCTTCTGATACTTGCGCACCAGCTCGGGCATGATGACCTTGGTGAAGAAGTCGAAGTGCTCGGTCTCCCGCATAAAGAAGGTGTAGTTGGTGGTCAGACGGTTGAGCACCAGCTCCATTTTCTGGGGATTCCGCTCCTTCAGCAGGTTGTTGACGAAGGGGCCGAAGTCGTTAAAGCCCTGCTCCGACACCAGGGATGACAGCCGGCTGGTGACCAGCTGCCGTTTTTCCTGCAATGTAATGCCATATTCAGCTTTGATAAAATTTGTCAGTTTACGGAAATCATCATCAGAGATGGTCTGAATCATCCGAGAGCTCCCTCCCTTTTGGTAATGTGTCAGAGATCAGTCGTGGAGCAGCAGCTCGCAGTCCAGCTCCAGCATGGTGTGGCCGTCAGGCAGGGTGCACATGCCGGACACCATGGCCTGGCCGCTGCTGGTGGGGACGGGCAGGATGGCGTCCAGGGGGACGTCCACCATCTGCTCCACCATGTCCACCAGGATGCCCACCTCGTTGCCGTCCACATTTACCACAACACAGCAGAAGCTGTCCTGAGGCAGCTTGCCCAGGCGCAGGCGGATATCCACGATGGGGACGATCTGGCCCCGCAGGTTAATCACGCCCCGCACATAGTTGGGTACCCGGGGGAGGTAGGTGATGGTGTAGTCGGTGTTGATATCCTTTACCAGCTCGGCCTTGATGCCATACATCAGGCCGTCTGAGGAGAAAATCAGGTATTTTTCGGTGGAAATTTCAGGAATCTGATCGGTGTACTCGTCGATCTGAGCCTCAGTCGCGAACATTAATTCCTCAGTTTTCGCCATAGTTAACTCTCCCTTCTGCCGCTCCGGCTCAATAGATGTTGTGGGCGGCGGTGTATACGTTAATCACGTCCAGAATGATGCTGATGCTGCCGTCGCCCAGGATGGAACATCCGGTGATGCCGAAGTTCTTCACGTTGAAGCTGTTGATGTAGCTGGGCAGGGGCTTTACCACAATCTGCTGCTCGCCCAGCAGCTCATCCACGAACAGGCAGTAGGAGTGCTCGCCGGATTCCACCCACATGAGGATGCCGTCCTCGATGTTGTCGCAGCCCTGGTCCATGCAGAACAGCTCCTTGGCCCGGATGATGGGGTAGAAGTTGTCGCGGATCTTGACCATCTCGCCCTGGGCGGGGTCGTGGATGACCTCCTGAGCGGTTACCTTCAGAGAGGACTGGATGGAGTTGATGGGGATGGTGAACATGGAGTCGCCCACCGAGACCTCCATGCCGTCCAGAATGGCCATGGTCAGGGGAATCTTCAGGGTGGTGGTCATGCCCTTGCCCCATTCGCTGGAGATGGACACGGTGCCGCCCACGTCAGCCACGTTCTTTTTCACCACGTCCATGCCCACTCCTCTGCCGGAGTACTCGGTGACCTCCGTGTTGGTGGAGAAGCCGGGCATCATCAGGAAGTTGAGGATCTCCTTCTGGCTGTAGTCGTGGTCGGGGGCGGCCAGGCCCTGGCGGATGGCCTTGTTCAGCACGGCCTGGGTGTCCACCCCCTGGCCGTCGTCCCTGATCTCGATGATGACCTCGCTGCCGGTGTGCCGGGCGGACAGAATCACCTCGCCCACCGGGTCCTTGCCGGCGGCGATGCGGTCCTCCTCGCGCTCCTCCAGGCCGTGGTCCATGGAGTTGCGGACGATGTGCATGATGGGGTCGCCGATGGCGTCCACAATGGTCTTATCCACCTCGGTGTCCTCGCCGATGAGGGTGAGCTTGGCCTTTTTGCCCAGCTTCTTGCTCATGTCCCGGACGATGCGGTTCATCTTCTGGAAGGTGCCGGACACGGGCACCATGCGCAGAGACATGGACACATCCTGCAGGTCGTCGGTGAGCTTGCGCAGGTCACGGGCGGACTTGGTAAAGTTGTCCAGCCGCAGCCCCTTCAGGTCGGGGGAGGCGGTGACCATGGACTCGGTGATGACAATCTCGCTGACCACCGCCAGCAGCTGGTCCAGCTTGGACAGGTTGACGCTGATGAGGCTCTCCTTGGCGTGCTGCTGTCCGGCGGCGGGGGCGGGCGCGGGCGCGGACTTGGCCGCGGGAGCTTCGGCCTTGGGGGCCGGGGCGGCGGGAGCGGGGGCCTCGGCCTTGGGTGCCTCCTGAGCGGGGGCGGGAGCGGGCTTGGCCGCGTCCACCGGCTGGTACTCCCGGACGGAGCCAGCATTCTTCACGCCGGGAATGGCGCTGCTCCGGTCGTCGGCGGTGCGGAACCAGACAAAGAAGCCCTGGTCGGCAATGATGTCCGAGGTGGAGGGGTCGGTCTCCACATTTTCGGGGACGCAGATAAAGTCTCCGCAGTAGTCCTTTACGTTGTTGATGAGCATAAAGGCCCGGAGGTTCTCCATGCCGCTGCCCTCGTCAAAAAATGCATGGATGCCGTAGGGGTAGTCCTGGTTGACGGCGCTGACGGCGGGAGCGGCGGCCTCGGCGGCGGGAGCGCTTTCGTCGGCGGCCGGGGCCTCCTCGGCGGGAGCGGCGGGGTTGCCCTGAATTTTATCAATCAGGCTATTAATTTTATTTACGATGTTGTCGATAGACTGAGAGAGGGGGTCTCCATTTTCAACTTTTTCAATTTCCCCCCGGAAGAAGTCCACAGCCTGGAACAGCATATCGAACAGTTCCGGCTTTGTCTGCTCCGGAACCACATCCATCCCCTTTTCGCGGACGATGAAGAACATGTCCTCGATCCGGTGAGCCACCGTCATCAGGGAACTGAACTCCATCATGGCGGAAGAACCCTTGATGGTGTGCATGATACGGAAAATCTCATTGACACTGTCCTCGGAGAATGTATCCGCCTGTTCCGCGGTCAGCAGGATCCCGTCCAGCTGTTCCAGCAGGGTGTTGGTCTCATACAGATACATATCCAGAATGCTGTCGCCCATAAAAACGCCACCTTTTCTTAGTTTGCTTGACGGAGGGTACAGACCGCAAGGGCATAGTACACCTGCCTATCTATAATCATACTCATTATATCGGCACTGTCAATTAGAAAATTAAGATTCCCAGAAAAAAAACAAAGTTTTACTGAAATGGGGTGTCGCCAATGCCAGATCTGCTTGGTGTGACCAACCCGGTACCAGGCCACGACAACAGCAATGTGAACCGGAACATCCCCGTTTCGCCCAGCGACACCCGGATCCAGAACGCGCCCGACCCTTCGCGGGTCAGCCGGCCGGACAACCGGACGGAGCGGCAGGACAGCGGCGACGCCGCCCGGGCGGGCCAGGGACGCTACGACTCCAACTTCGCCGCCTTCCTCCAGCGCATGGCCGGCACCCCCGGGATGGGGGAGAGCCTGCGCACCCTCTTCGCCATGTTCGAGGGGAAGGTGGTCTCCTCCGGCATCGAGGAGGGGCTGGCCAGCGAGATGGGCGCCCTGCTCAACATGCTGAAGATGGACGAGAGCCAGCTGGGGAAATTCCTGTTCTCCCAGATGGCCAACGGCACCCGCTTCGGCGGCGCCCTCTTCGACGTGCTGCGGAGCGCCTACGCCTCCAGCGGCTCCGAGGCGGTGCGGAACAATATCCTCCAGTTTCGGAAGAAGTATGGGGATTACTCCTCCACGCCCCACATCCAGGGCAACCTGCTGCGCACCCTGACCAAGCTGACCCGGGCCATTCCGGCCAGCTGGGGCAGCCAGCTGCTGCCCATGGTGTCCCAGCTGGAGGGGAAGCTGAACGCCGGGGACCGGGCGGGGGCGCTGAAGCTGCTCCAGGGCTCCATCCTCCCCTTCCTGTCCAACTACACCAGCAAGACCAACGACATGGGCCTGTCCCGGACGCTGATCTCCATGCTGGCTCTGGACATCTCGCGCTATGAAAACGGCGGCGAGGAGGGCCTGCTCCAGGCCTTCCACCAGCTCACCAGCAGCCCCGGGCTGCGGGAGAAGCTGGGGGGGCTGTCAGACGAGGCGCTGCTGAAGCTGCTGGACAGCACCAGCTTCGCCAAGGCCGCCGAGGGGGACCAGTTCGCCTCCCAGCTGTCCAGGGCCGCCCAGCAGGCCCTTCAGGGAGGGGCGAAGAACGAGGTGCAGGAGGCTTTCCGCAACATCGTGTCCGCCTTCCTGGTCAACGAGAGCGTCCACATGCCCCTCAACCATATCCTGCTCCCCCTGGAGTGGGACGGAAAAATGGCTTTTTCCGAGATGGGGGTGGACCCGGACGCCGAGGAGAACCTGAAACGGGGCAAAGGGGAGCGGCCCAACACCCTGCGCTTCCTGTTCAAGATCGACATCCAGGGCCTGGGCTTTTTCGACATGGTTCTGGCCTGTCAGGGGGAGCGGGTGGACGTGCAGGTGTTCTGCCCGGAGAAGGTGACGCCCTTTACCCAGCTGGTTCAGGGAGAACTTTCCCGCATTCTGACCGACAACGGACTGTCCGCCGGCGCGGTACAGGTCCAGCGCATGGACCGGCCGCTGACCATATCCGGGGTGTTCCCCCGGATCTTTGAGGGGGAGAACAGCATCAATGTCAAGATATGATAACCGGGCCACCAACCGGGCCGTGGCCCTGAAATACGAGGGGGAGGGCGCCCCGGTGGTGGTGGCCTCCGGCATGGGCTACCTGGCCGAGCGCATGGTGGAGGTGGCCTCCGAGAGCGGCGTCCCCGTCTACGAGGA
>CATNCS010000041.1 GCA_950097245.1 uncultured Oscillospiraceae bacterium
CCCCAGAAGGGCTCTCTGGGCTCCTCCGGCGACCTGGCCCCCCTGGCCCACATGACTCTGCCCATGCTGGGCAAGGGTCAGGCCTACTACAAGGGAGAGCTGATGTCCGGCGCCGACGCCATGGCCAAGGCGGGCATCGCCACTCTGGACACCCTGGTGTGCAAGGAGGGCCTGGGCATGACCAACGGCACCTGCGCCATGACCAGCGTGGGCTCCCTGGCTCTGTACGACACCATCTGCGCCGCCCAGCTGGGCGACATCATCGGCTCCCTGGACTTCGAGGGCCTCACCGGCCTGCGCAACGCCTTCGACCCCCGCATCCATCAGGTCCGGGGCCAGAAGGGCCAGATGCTGGTGGCCGAGAACATGCGCAAGCTGCTGGCCGGCTCCGAGATCATCGACAACTGCCAGAAGGACCGGGTGCAGGACGCCTACGCCCTGCGGTGCATCCCCCAGCTCCACGGCGCCGTCCGGGACGCCCTGGAGTACGTCCGGGACAAGGTGGAGATCGAGCTCAACGCCGTCACCGACAACCCTCTGATCTTCCTGGAGGACGAGGCGGTCATCTCCGGCGGCAACTTCCACGGCGAGCCCATGGCCATCCCCTTCGACACCCTGGGAATCGCCTGTTCCGAGATCGCCAACGCCTCCGAGCGCCGCACCGAGCGCATGGTCAACGCCGCCCTGTCCAACGGCCTGACCCCCTTCCTCACCACCAAGCCCGGGGTCAACTCCGGCTTTATGATCGTGCAGTACGCCGCCGCCTCCATGGTGTCGGAGAACAAGGTGCTGGCCCACCCCGCCAGCGTGGACTCCATCCCCTCCTCCGCCAACCAGGAGGACATCGTGTCCATGGGCACCACCGCCGGCCGCAAGGCGGGGATGATCGTCCAGAACACCTTCTCCGTGCTGGCCGACGAGCTGCTCACCGCCTGCCAGGCCATCGACGTCCGCCGCCGCCTGGGCACCCACGGCCAGGGCATCGCCCCTGTCCACGAGGCCATTTTCAACCACGTCCGGGAGAAGGTGGACTTCTATGAGATCGACCGGGAGATCTGGCCCGATATCCTGGAGGTGGAGAAGATGATCCGCAGCGGCGAGCTGCTGGACATCGTGAAGGAATTCATCCCCGACTTCCAGTAAGCCATGGAGCTGAACGTCCTGCGGGCCGACCCGGCGGGCAACATCACACTCTTTGTCCTGGACCCGGTCCCCGCTGGGGACCGGGCCGGGCTTGCCGCCCGGCTGATGGCCGGCTCCGACGCAGAGCAGGTGGGCTTTGTCTGCCCGCCTGTGATGGGGGGCGCCGGCCGGCTGGAAATGGCCGGAGGCGAGTTCTGCGGCAACGCCACCCGGGCCTTCGGCATGCTGATGTCCCAAAGGCTGGGCCGTCCCTCCCGGGTTCAGGTGGAGGTCAGCGGCTGCAGCGCCCCGGTGGCGGTGGAAGTGGACTGGAGCGCCAAAACCGCCCGGGCTCAGATGCCCCTGCCCCGCTCCGTCCGCCTTCTTGGGCCGGAGGGCTGTACCGGAACGCTGGTAGACCTGGCGGGAATCGCCCATCTGGTGGTGGAGGACGTGCCCCCCGGCCTGGACTTTTTCCAGAGGGCCGAGCCTCTGTTTCGGGACATCCCCGGCCTGGAGGCCTACGGCGTCATCTTTCTGGACTCAAAACGGGGAACTATGACCCCCCTGGTCAAGGTGCCCGCCGCCGGCTCGCTGGTGTGGGAGGGCAGCTGCGGCTCCGGCTCTCTGGCCGCCGCCATGGCCCAGAGCCGGAAGTCCCCCGACGGCCCCTTTGTCCGCTCCTACCTCCAGCCCGCCGGCACAGTGGAGGTCACCCTGATCCGCCGGGAGGGCAGACCTGTGTCCGCCTGGATCGGCGGCCCTGCCTCTCTGGACCCCCCTGTGGCGGTCCGGCTTTAAGCCTTTATGCAAGGAGGGCTGTTCGCCATGCCTCGTATTCGCGATAACCGCAATGAATCCACCGACGCCCTGTTCTGCGCCATTTTGTCCCTTCAGGACCTGGACGAGTGCTACCGCTTTTTCGGTGACCTGCTCACCATACAGGAGCTGTCCGCCTTTGCCCAGCGGCTTCAGGTGGCCCGGATGCTCTCAGAGGGGAAGACCTATGAGACCATCCGCGCTGAAATCGCCACCAGCAGCTCTACCATCACCCGGGTGAATACCGAGCTGCGGTATGGCTCCGGGGGCTATCAGATGGTGCTGGAGCGGCTGCAAAAGCTCCCTCCCTTAGAGTAACGAAAAAGACAGCCTGCGAAAGCAGGCTGTCTTTTCTGTATTCAAGCTCCTTTGTATTTCTTCCGTGTGGCGATGCCTCCCCGGATATGGCGCTCCGCCTTGTTCTGCTCCAGTACCTCTTTCACCTGGAGGTAGAGCGTCCGGTTGAAGGCAGGCAGGCGCTCGGACAGGTCTTTGTGTACCGAGCTCTTGCTGATGCCAAACTTTTGTGCGGCGGCCCGAACCGTCGTCCGGTTTTCCAGGATGTACAGTGCCAGACGCTCGGCCCGTTCCTCCATGTTTCCTTTCAAAGCACAACACTCCCCGCCTCTTGCTGTTTCAATCTATGCGGCGCCTTTGGGAGATATGAGCCTTTTTCCGGCTTTGGAATAGACTGGAGAAAGGGGGAACGCGCGGTGGGAAATCTGTTGGACTATCTGGCCTGGCGGGGAGACCTGAGCCTTGGCCTGGTCCCCTTCGGCCCGGTGGACGGGCTGATTCTGTCCGCCCTCTCCTACGTCCACTTCGACGGGCTGGTTCCGGAGGGGCCGGACGCCTCCGTGCCCCTGGGCCGGGCGGCGGAGCACTATCTGGCCCTCCCCTCCCACCGGCGGGGCCGCTGCCGGTGCGAGGCGGACCTGTCCCTCCTCCGGGCTCTGGCCGCCTCCCCCCGCTTTGCCCGGCTGGAGCTGTGCGCCCGGGCGGACCGCTTCGTCCCCAGGGAGGAGACCCAGTTTGCCGCCCTCACCGCCCTGCTGGAGGACGGCTCCGCCTATCTGGCCTTCCGGGGCACCGACGGCACCCTGGTGGGCTGGAAGGAGGACTTCAACCTGTCCTTCCTGGACGTGGTCCCCGCCCAGCTGGAGGCGGCGGAATATATCCAGGCCGTCTCCAGGGCCTTCCCCGGCCCTATGCGGCTGGGGGGCCACTCCAAGGGGGGCAACCTGGCGGTGGTGGGGGGCGCTCTGTCTCCGCCGAAGATCCGGGACCGGATTGAGACGGTGTGGTCCTTCGACGGCCCCGGTCTCAACCCCTATCTGCTGGTCCGGCCGGGCTATCAGGAGCTGCGCACCCGCATCCGCAGCTTCGTGCCCAGGTCCTCGGTGGTGGGGCTGCTGCTGGCCCACGAGGAGCCCCACACCGTGGTGGACAGCGACCAGAAGGGGTTGTTTCAGCACGACCCCTACTCCTGGCAGGTGCTGGGGGGCGGCTTCGTCCGGCTGGAGGAGGTGGATTCGGGCAGCCGGCTCATTGACCGCACCCTGAAAAACTGGCTGGCCGGGCTGACCAACCGGCAGCGGGAGACGGTAGCCGACACCCTGTACCAGCTGCTGTCCTCGGGGGACGCCAAGACGGTGAAGGAGGCCCTGGAGCCCAAAAATCTGGCCGATGCCCTCCGGGCCGCCCTGGACGCCGACCCCAAGGACCTGCTCACCGTGGCCGACGCCCTGGCCCGGCTGGGGGGCGCGGCCCTCAGGGCGCTGCAGCCCGGCCAGGCGGCATTGTCTCCATGATATAATATAATTTTTAAAATTATATTTGGTCATATTTTATATTGATAATTTGCGCGCTTTGGGATATACTGTATTCAAAAGAAATATCAACCCTCCGTCTCTTCGGAAAGGAGTGTGTCCTATGCGCGCCAACACCATAACCGCCAACCCCATCGTGCCCCCTGTGACCGTCCGTCCCGGCCGCCGGACGGAGGTCCGGGACCCCTACGACGGCCTGCGGCCCTGGTCGGCCATCACCCACGGCCTTGGGGCCGTGCTGGCCGTCACCGGCACCGCCGCCCTGCTGATTCAGTCCGCAGTTTTGGGGAAATGGCTGCTCTTTGGGCTGTTCGCCGTCTACGGCCTGTCCATGGTCTGCCTGTACACCGCCAGCACCCTGTACCACTGCCTGAACGTGTCCGTCCCCGGCCGGCTGGCCCTGCGGAAGTACGACCACTGCTCCATCTACCTGCTCATCGCCGGCAGCTACACCCCCCTGTGCCTCACCGTCCTGCGGGAGGCGGGGGGCATCCCTCTTATGATTGCCGTCTGGACCCTGGCCGTGGCCGGGACAGTGCTCACCATCGCCAGGCTGGCCATACCCCGGTGGCTCACCAGCGCCATCTACCTGTTTATGGGCTGGCTGGCCATCTTCGCCATCGTGCCCATCTACCGGGCCCTGCCCGCCAACGGCTTCTTCTGGCTGCTGGCCGGGGGACTGCTGTACACCGCGGGCGGGGTGCTCTACGCCGTCAAGTGGCCGGGCCGGAACAACCCCCGCTTCGGCTGCCACGAGATCTTCCACGTCTTCATCCTCCTGGGCAGCATCGCCCACTTCGTCATGATGTATCATGTGGTGCTGTGGCTGTGACATTCCGGCCTGAAATTCCCTCATCGACTGCACCCTCACCGGCGGCTTCCCCCCTGGGAGACGAGCAACCAGCTTTTGGGGAGCCCGCCGCCGTGTGGATGGAAAAGGGCAGCCTGCTGCTCATCCGGGAGGACCGGGGTGATTTCTACGCTAAGCCGCCCGGGCTGTGGGCGAAATAATTTGATCCTGAATCCATTTCACCTCTTGCGCAGCAGACCAAATTTTGCTATAATTTTTTATATTCTTGCAAAATTTTGAGGCAAGGGGCTTGACAAAGATGACAATCTGTGCCACCCTAAAGCAAGCAAGCAAGCAAGCAAGCAAGCAAGCAAGCAAGCAAGCAAGCAAGCAAGCAAGCAAGCGGAGCGGTGCTATGATTATGTAGCATCGGGCTCTGTTGTACTCAAATTCACATTGTCAAAATTGGCGTTCTTGTGCCTGCGGGAAACTGTGCGGCAAGGAACGCCTTTTTGTATTAAAATGTAAAAAAGAAAGGTGCGAAAAATCATGGGCTTATTCGGAAATATCTTGAAACCGCTGCAAGGGAAATTAACCGCAAAGCAAGAGGAAAACATGAAAAAAGTATCGGAAGTGTTTAAAGAAAAAACGGGAAAAGACTATCAAACGGCTGTTGTATGGAAGATGACAACAAAGAAAAAAATAACGAAAACAGTCTATACATATTTCAACTGGATTATCGGCTATGGAGTAGATTCGGACAATGTTCCTGAAATTATTTTCATTCCGGTAGACCCGAAATGGGGATGGATTGAGGAACCTATCTCTTGTAGGAAGACTGATTCAGAAATGGTTCAGGACAAGAAAACAAGTCTGTTCTCATTAAGGAATGGGCAATTCGAGGATGGCAAAATAGATCTGCAGCTGATTACTTCTGTGGCGATGATGGAAAAGTATCTCATGGATGTGAATTATATGTTTGACTATGAAAAGCTGAACGAGTACTGCTCTACTTACTGGATGGATGCGTAATGGAGCAGATAGAAGGTTTTTTAAGTGACAATTGGCAGTACCTGACTTTGATCCTTGGAGCAGGTTTTATTATATTTGGTATTGTCTGCAATAAAATAAAGCTACCCAGATTTTTGGATAAAAACCCAGGTGCAAAATATTCATTGGGACTGAGAATCGCATATATATTAGCCGGTATCGGCACGCTGGCATATTCGTTGCTGTTCATTTGATTTCGTTCACGGCGGACAGGTTATTCCTGTTCGCTGACTTTTTATTTGTTGTACTCCGGTGCAATGCCACACTGAGTTTCAGGCATTGTCCGGACGGTTAACTTTTTCTGTCAAACCCCTTGCAAAGGGAGAAAAAATAGGGTAAAATAAGTCAGCTAAGCATATCATACAGTTTATATAATGGAGGATGATTCCTATGCCAATGATTTCTGCCAGCGATTTCCGCAACGGCGTGACCTTCGAGATGGACGGCAAGGTCATGCAGGTGGTCGAGTTCCAGCACGTCAAGCCCGGCAAGGGCGCGGCCTTTGTCCGCACCAAGATGAAGAACGTCATCACCGGCGGCGTGACCGAGACCTCCTTCAACCCCACCGCCAAGTTCGAGCAGGCCTTTGTAGAGCGCAAGGACATGGACTACAGCTACAGCGACGGCGACCTGTACTACTTCATGGACCCCGAGACCTTCGACATGATTCCCATCGGCAAGGACCTGCTGGGCGACAGCTTCAAGTTCGTCAAGGAGAACATGACCTGCAAGGTCATGTCCTACAAGGGCAGCGTCTTCGGCGTGGAGCCCCCCAACTTCGTGGAGCTTGAAGTCACTGAGACCGACCCCGGCTTTGCCGGCAACACCGCCACCAACAACGTGCTCAAGCCCGCCACCCTGGAGACCGGCGCCGAGATCAAGGTGCCTCTGTTCGTCAACCCCGGCGACCGGATCAAGATCGACCCCCGCACCGGCGAGAACCTGGAGCGCTGCAAGGCGTAAAAATCCTGTCGGGGCCGGCGCCCACGCCGGCCCGTCCATTTATCTGCGGGCCGCCGAAGGCGGCGGCCCCTACTGTTGAGGTATTGCCTCAGAAAGGGAAAATAACTATGACTATTTCCGAAAAAGTCGCCTATCTGAAGGGCCTGGCCGAGGGGCTGGACCTGGATACCACCAAGTCCAAGGAGGGCAAGCTCATCTCCGTGATGATCGGCATCCTGGAGGAGCTGGCCATGTCCGTGGAGGACCTGGAGGAGAACGCCCTCAACCTGGGCGAGGAGATCGACGTGCTGTCCGACGACCTGGCCGACGTGGAAGAGGTTGTCTTCGACGAGGACGAGGATGCTGAGGACTACGACGACGACTGGTTTGAGGTGGAGTGTCCCACCTGCGGCGCCGACATCGTGGTGGACGACGAGGCCCTGGCCGACGGCGAGGTGGAGTGTCCCGGCTGCGGCACCCGCTACGCCATGGAGCTCACCGACGACGAGGACGAGGAGTCTGAGGACGCCGAGGAGCCTGAGGAGTAAGTTAAAGGCCCCTTTTCAAAGGGGGGAGGGCCGCCGGGCTTCACCCGGCGGCGGGGGATTCTGCAATAAATCCGGCCCGGCGGAATTTCCGTCGGGCCGGGTCTGTTTATTTGGGCAGGGGGACGTCCTTCTGCTCGAAGTAGGCCCCCAGCTCCACGGAGGTCTGGGAGTCGCCGTACTGCTTGATGGCGGCCAGGAGGGTGTCCAGCTGGCGGGTGTCGGCCACCGCGAAGCGCAGCAGGGCGTTGAACACGCCGATGACGTGGTGGTGGGCCACGATGGCGGGGGTGTTCTCGCAGAACTGGCAGAACCGGTTGTACTTCTCCGGAGCGGGGGCCACCAGAATAAAGCCGGTCATGTTGCAGTCCAGCCGGTTGCGGTCGATGTTGATGGAGAAGCCCTTGATGACCCCCCTGTCCTCCATGCGGCGGATGCGCTCGGACACGGCGGGTGCGGTGAGGCCCACCTGGTCGCCGATGGCCTTCAGGGTGGTGCGGCTGTCCGCCTGGAGGAGGTTCAGAATCTGATAGTCAGTGCGGTCCATCAGTCCACCACCACCGCGCCCTTTTTGATGACGGTCTTCGCCAGGTTGCTGCCCATGCGGTAGCAGATGTAGTCCAGATCGGGGGCGTCCCAGATCACCAGGTCGCCCTGCTTGCCCGGCTCGGCTGTGCCCACCTTGCCCGCCATGTCAATGGCGGCGGCGGCGTTCAGGGTGACGGCGGTGAGGACCTCCTCCGGGGTGAGCTTGTACTTGAGGCAGCCCAGGTTGATGACAAACTGGAGGTTGAGGCAGGGGCAGGAGCCGGGGTTGAAGTCGGTGGCCATGGCCACAGGGACTCCGGCGCTGACCATGTCCCGGGCGGGGGCGAAGACGGCCCCCAGGTAGAAGCTGGTGGCGGGCAGCAGGCAGGCGATGGTGCCGCCCTTCGCCATGCTGGCGATGCCCTCCGGGGGGCAGACGATGAGGTGCTCGGCGGAGATGGCCCCGATCTCACCGGCCAGCTGAGAGCCGCCGATGGCCTCGATCTCGTCGGCGTGGATCTTGGGGCGCAGGCCGTATTTCAGACCGGCCTCCAGCACCTGGCGGGACTCCTCAGCGGTGAAGGTGTCCGCCTCGCAGAACACGTCGCAGTATTTGGCGATGCCCTGCTTTGCCACCAGGGGCATCATCTCCTCGCACACCAGGCGGATGTACTCGGCCCGGTCGGCCTTGTACTCGGCGGGCACCAGGTGGGCCCCCATGAAGGTGGCCACGATGTCCATCACATGGCGGTCGTTCAGGTTTTGGATGACCTGCAGGGCCTTCAGCTCGTGCTCGGTGGCCAGGCCGTAGCCGCTCTTGGCCTCGCAGGTGGTCACGCCGAAATGGAGCATCTCGTCCAGGGCCCGCTCCGCCTTTTGGGTCAGCTCCTCCTCAGAGGCGGCCCGGGTGGCGTTGGTGGTGGACTGGATGCCCCCCCCGGCATTCTGGATTTCCAGGTAGGTTTTTCCGTGGAGTTTTAGTGACAATTCATGCTGTCTCCAGCCTCCAAAGATCAAATGGGTGTGGGCGTCCACCAGGCCGGGGGTGACCAGGTTTCCCCCCGCGTCGATGGCCTTGTCCGCCGCCGGGGCGGGGCCGGTCCCCACCTGGGAGATGACCCCGTCCTCCATCAGGACCCAGGCGTCTTTGAGTATTTGGATGTTCCCCTGGTCCGGGCCGCTCCTGGGGCCGCTCCCCTGGGGAGTGGCCAGCATGCCGATGTTGGTGACAATGGTTTTCATTTTGTCATTCCTTTCCAAAAGAGGGGGCGTTTTGGGACGCCCCCTCTTGAATCATTGGGTTGTTCGGATGTAGGGGCGCATATTATGCGCCCGCGGGCGGACAATGTCCGCCCCTACGGGGATGCCGGTATTCTGCGGGCGGCTGATAGCCGCCCCTACAGGCTCTGCAATCAGCCCTGGATGCTCTTCAGCGCCTCGGCGACAATGGCGTCGTCGGCCAGGTAGGGCAGGGTGATGTGGTCCTGACCCTCGTACAGCTTGTTGTACTCGGCGGCGGTGGTCAGGGCGTTCTCGTTCCGGGCCCAGGCGCGGCGGGAGACGCCGATCATGGTGTCCCAGGGCATGGCCATGCGCAGGATGGTGTCCACCCGCTCGGAGCCGTCCAGCACCATGCCGAAGCCGCCGTTGATGGCGTTGCCGATGCCGGTGCCGCCGCCGTTGTGCAGGGCGATGTAGCTCATGCCCCGGGCGGCGTTGCCCGCGTAGCACTGGGTGGCCATCTCGGCCATGATGTTGGAGCCGTCCTTGATGTTGGAGGTCTCACGGAAGGGGGCGTCGGTTCCGCCGGTGTCGTGGTGGTCACGGCCCAGGATGACGGGGCCGATCTCGCCGTTGCGGACCATCTCGTTGAACTTCAGGGCGATGTTCATCCGGCCCATGGCGTCCTGATACAGGATGCGGCACTGGGTGCCGACGACCAGCTTGTTCTTCTTGGCGTCCCGGACCCAGACGTAGTTGTCGAAATCCTGGTAGCGGCGGTTGTGCTCCTTGATGTACTCGGCGGCGGCGGCGTCGGTCTTGTCCAGATCCTCGGGGTTCCGGGACAGGCAGCACCAGCGGAAGGGGCCGTAGCCGAAGTCAAACAGGCAGGGACCCAGGATGTCCTCCACGTAGGAGGGGAAGATGAAGCCGTCCAGGTCGTTCTCGCCGTTCTTGCAGATGGACTTGACGCCGGTGTCGTACACGGCCTTCAGGAAGCTGTTGCCGTAGTCGAAGAAGTAGGTGCCCCGGTCGTGGAACTTGCAGATCATCTCGTAGTGGTGCTGGAGGGTCTTGTCCACCAGCTTGGCGAAGCCCTCGGGGTCCTTGTCCAGCATCTCGGTGCGCTGCTCAAAGGTCAGGCCCTGGGGGCAGTAGCCGCCGTCGTAGGGCACGTGGCAGGAGGTCTGGTCGCTCATCAGGTCCACGTGGACGTTGTGCTCATACAGGTACTCCAGCAGGTCCACGATGTTGCCGTGATAGGCCACGGCGCAGGGTTTCCCAGTGTCCTGGTGATCCTTGGCGATCTTCACGGCCTCGGCCAGGTCGGCGGTGCGGTGGCTCACCCAGCCCTGGGTGTAGCGGGTCTCGATGCGGGAGTCGTCCACCTCAGCGATGATAGAGGCGGCGCCGGCGATCTCAGCGGCCTTGCCCTGGGCTCCCGACATGCCGCCCAGACCGGCGGAGACGAACAGCCGTCCGGCCAGGTTGCCGTCGGTGGGAATGCCCAGCTTCAGACGGCCGGCATTCAGCAGGGTGTTGAAGGTGCCGTGGACGATGCCCTGGGGGCCGATGTACATCCAGCCGCCGGCGGTCATCTGGCCGTAGTTGGCCACGCCCAGGGCGGCGGCCCGGTTGAAGTTCTTCTGGTCGTCGAAGGTGCCCACCATCAGGCCGTTGGAGATAATCACTCTGGGGGCCAGCTTGTGGCTGTGGAACAGGCCCATGGGGTGGCCCGACATGACCACCAGGGTCTGCTCGTCGGTGAGGACCTCCAGATACTTCTTGATGAGGCGGTACTGCATCCAGTTCTGGCAGACCTGGCCGGTCTCGCCGTAGGTGACCAGCTCGTAGGGGTAGAGGGCCACGTCAAAGTCCAGGTTGTTGTCAATCATCACCTGGATGGCCTTGCCCTCGATACACTTGCCCTGATACTCGTCGATGGGCTTGCCGTAGAGCTTGCCGGCGGGGCGGAAGCGGTAGCCGTAGACGCGGCCGTGCTCCTCCAGCTCCTGGGCGAACTCCCTGGCCATCTGGGCGTGGTGGTCGGGGTGGATGTAGCGCAGGGCGTTCTTGATGGCCAGGGCCTTGTCGGCCTCAGTCAGGTGGGACTCCCGGCGGGGGGCCCGGCGGTACTGGGGGTCAAACTGGGGGTACTCGGGCAGGTCGTGGTCCAGCTTGATGGTCATGGCGTCTGTCAGATTCATAAAAATTCCTCCGCTTCTAAAATTTTTTAGATGTGCGTCTGAGAATTGCTCTTTCTGTATTGTATTTTAACAAAAATATGTTAGAATGAAAAGCACCTGTATTGTATATTAGCTATATAAAAAAAGTATGGAGGTCGGGCTATGAACTTCAAACAGCTGGAATATTTTTCTGCTGTGGCGGAGGCCGGGAGCATCTCCGGGGCCTCCCGGACCCTCCACGTGGCCCAGCCCCCCATCAGCCGGCAGCTGGCCCTGCTGGAGGACGAGCTGGGGGTGACTCTCTTTCTGCGCACCAACAAGGGGGTGGCCCTCACCGAGGCGGGCCGGTGCCTCTGGCAGCAGAGCCGGCAGATGTTCCAGAACCTGCGGACCATGGCGGACAGCGTCCGGGAGGTGGACGCCGGACTTTGGGGCCAGCTGAAGCTGGGGGTGATCTACTCCGATGTGCAGATTGCCACCAGCCTGCTGAAGGAGTATCACGAGACATACCCCCAGGTGGAGCTGTATGTCCGCATGGGGGCCCCCGGCGACCTGCTGGACGACCTGGGCCGGGGGGAGCTCCATGCGCTGTTTCTCCGCAGCCAGTCGGAGCGGTCCTATGGCCTGCGGGAGCGGGTGCTGGGGGTGGACCCCCTGGAGCTGGTCATGTGTCCCGGGACCGACCCCGCCCCCGGGTGTGACGCTGTCCCCATCCAGGCCCTGCGGGACGTGCCCATGTGCCTGCTGCGCAGCGACGACCTGTGGGGCTACGGCCGGGACCTGCTGGAGGAGTGCCGCCGGGCCGGCTTCAGCCCCAACGTGGTGTGCCACTGCTATGACACCCCCATGGAGATGCAGATGGTTCAGGCGGGCTTTGGGGTGGGCTTTCTGCCAAAATCTGTGGTGGCCGCCCACCCAGGCTCCCCTGTCTACACCAAGCCGGTGCTGGAGTTTTCCGCCAAGTCCTACCCCGTTCTGGTGTGGGAGAACAGCCCCTACCAGACGGGCTGCGTCAAACGGTTTTTGGAGCTGGCCAATTCCACTTAATATTTTTAAGCGTTCTCACAAAAAAACCTTTGTCCGCCTGTTGCTTATTTGGGGCTTATCCAATATAATGATGTCACCTTGAGGGGCAACCCCAAAAATTATTTTGTAGGAGGAAATCACAAAATGGCCAGACTTGTCGAGTGTATCCCCAATTTCAGCTGCAGCAAGGAGAAGGATGAGGCCGCTTACAACGCCCTGGTGGAGGTAGCCAGAAGCGTGCCCGGCTGCACCCTCTTCGACGCCCAGACCGACGGCAACCACAACCGCTGCGTTCTCACCATGATCGGCTCCCCCGAGGCGGTGGAGGAGGCGGCCTTCCAGCTGGCCAAGAAGGCCGCTGAGGTCATCGACATGACCAGACACGTGGGCGAGCACTCCCGCATGGGGGCCACCGACGTGATCCCCTTTGTCCCCACCATGGGGGTTACCGTGGAGGAGTGCGTGGAGATCTCCAAGCGGCTGGGCCAGCGCATCTGGGACGAGCTGAAGATCCCCTCCTTCCTGTATGAGGACTCCGCCACCCGGCCCGAGCGCCGCAACCTGGCCGCCTGCCGCAAGGGCCAGTTTGAGGGCATGCCCGAGAAGCTGCTCCAGCCCGAGTGGGCCCCCGACTTCGGCGAGCGGAAGATTCACCCCACCGCCGGCATCACCGCCATCGGCGCCCGGATGCCCCTGGTGGCCTTCAACGTGAACCTGGCCACCTCCGATGTGGAGGTCGCCAAGAAGATTGCCAAGGTGATCCGGGGCTCCTCCGGCGGCTTCCGCAGCTGCAAGGCTATGGGCTTTATGCTGGAGGACCGGGGTATCGCCCAGGTGTCCATGAACATGGTCAACTATGAGGATACCTCCTTGTGCACCGTCTATGAGATGATTAAGTCCCTGGCCGAGCGCTACGGCACCTACGTCGTGGGCAGCGAGGTGGTGGGCCTCACCCCCGCCAAGGCCCTCATCGACTGCGCGGAGCACTATCTGAAGCTGGAGAATTTCGACTGCCACAACCAGGTGATGGAGTATCACCTGATTGGGATGGAGTAAAAAATCCTCTGTAGGGGCGGGTATTACCCGCCCGCCGTAAATCGGTATAGGTTCGGTACAGACGGGCGGATGATATCCGCCCCTGCGAAATATCCAAATAACGACAGATTAGGAGAAATCGTAAATGAAACTCGCAGAATTGACAACTGCCGGCTTTGTGGACCTGCTGGCCTCCGACGCCCCCGCCCCCGGGGGCGGCTCCGCCGCCGCCCTGGAGGGCGCCCTGGGCGCCGCCCTCACCGCCATGGTGTGTTCCCTGACGGTGGGCAAGAAGAAGTACGCCGAGCACGAGGAGCTGGCCCGGTCTGTCCAGGCCAAGGCGAATGACCTGAAGGGCCGGTTCGTGGACGTGATGGACCGGGACACGGAGGCCTTCAACGTGGTCAGCGCCGCCTTCGCCATGCCCAAGGCCACCGACGAGGAGAAGGCCGCCCGCTCCGCCGCCATCCAGGAGGGGCTGAAGGGCTGCACCAAAACCCCCTTCGAGATGATGGAGCTGGCCGTGGAGACCCTGGAGCTCACCGCCTCCGTGCTGGGCAAGAGCAACGACAGCGCCGCCAGCGACCTGGGGGTGTCCGCCCTGTCCCTGCGCGCCGCCATCCAGGGGGCATGGCTCAATGTGCTCATCAACATCGGCAGCCTGAAGGATCAGGAGCTGGCCGCCGATTACCGGCAGAAGGGCGAGGCCCTGCTGGCCCGCGCCCTGCCCCTGGCCGACGAGATCTACAACACCGTAGTAAAAGCAATGTAACAGAATAAGTACCTGGTCAGAGTAGGTACAGCGCGTCAAGTGCCGTCGGATGGGAAGTTGCCGGCGGACGAAGGGCATCAAAGCCCGCGGTGCTGTGCCGCATCCGCTGCCATGGGGGACAATGCTCCTTTCATGGCAACACGCTGTGAAAGGAGCGTATTATTATGACATCAGCCCAGAAAAGAAAGACGGCCTATACCATCTGCATGGTGGCTATGCTCACCGCTATGATGGTCCTGTTAAAACGGACCATCGCCATTGAGACGCCCTATTTCAAGTTCAATTTTGCATCTTTGCCCATCGTGCTGGCGGCTATGCTGTTCGGACCGGTCGAGGGCATGGCGGTGGGCCTTTTGGGGGAGTTCATCGCCCAGATCATCGGACCCTACGGCCTGGCACCCACCACAGTGCTCTATGTAGCCCCCGCAGCCATTCGCGGCGTGGTGGTAGGTCTTGGAAGCGTGTGGTGCCGCCGGACCGGCAAGCGGATGGAGAGCCGGCCGGTATTGTGCTATACTGTTTGTATTGCTGGGGCCGTCCTCACGACGCTGGGCAACACCGTGAGTATTTGGCTGGAGAGCGTGATGTATCACACCGAGTTTATGGCGCATATCCCCTTCCTGCCCGGTAGGTTTGCCACTGGGGTTGCTACTGCTGTGTGTATCACCACCGTCTGCATCCCCTTGGTCCATGCCCTGCGCCGCAGCGGCGTGGTGAAATATGCTGACTGATAAAAGGAGCGCCGCTATGAAATGGAAGCTGCTGACCCGGGATGACTATGTGACGACGAACTGGTCCGGCGGGACCACCACCCAGCTGGCCATCGCCCCGGAGGGGGCGGTGTACGGGGACCGGAACTTCCTCTGGCGGCTCAGCTCCGCCACTGTGGAGCTGGACCACTCCGACTTCACCCCCCTGCCCGACTACAACCGGTTCCTCTCTGTGCTGCGCGGGGAAATCCAACTGAAAATTGGCGCTGACGCGCCCGTCCCGGTGGCCCCCGGCAAGGTGGTGGCCTTCGACGGCGGCGTGCCGGTGGAGAGCCGGGGCAGGTGCGTGGACTTCAACCTGATGGTGCGCAAGGGGAAGGGGCAGGGTGCGGTGAGCGTCCTGTCCAGCCCCTGCGAGGAGAATTGGAGCCCCGGGCCCGGGGACCTGGCCGTCTACTGCGCCTCCGGTTCGGTGAGCCTGCCTGAGTTCGGCGTGGCGGCCAGGACCGGCCAGACCCTGCTGTGCCGGGGGTTTGAGGGCGGTCCGGTCAGCCTGGCCTGCGAGGCCGGGCTGGTCATTCTGGCCGCCGTCCGGGAGGTATGAGCATGACCGGACAGGAAGCGGCGGACCTCATCCACCAGCGGGCCTGGGTGGGCCAGGCGCCGGGGCTGGACCGCATCCGCCGGCTGCTGAGCCGGCTGGGCGATCCCCAGAAACAGCTGAAATTTGTCCACATCGCCGGGTCCAACGGCAAGGGGTCCACCGCCGCCATGCTGGCCTCGGTGCTGACGGCGGCGGGGCTGAGGACGGGTCTGTACACCTCTCCCCACCTGTGGCGGTTCAACGAGCGCTTTCAGGTGAACGGGGTCCCTATCCCCGACAGTGACCTGGCGGACATCACCGCCCGGGTGCTGGAGGCGGCGGAGGACGAGACGGAGTTTGAGCTGATGACCGCCGTCGGGATGGTCCACTTTCTGCGGTCCAGGTGTGATATCGTGGTGCTGGAGACCGGGCTGGGAGGGCGGCTGGACTCCACCAATGTCATAGACGCCCCGGAGGCGGCCGTCATCACCCACATTGGCCTGGAGCACACCGAGCTGCTGGGAGATACCCTGGACAAGATCGCCCGTGAGAAGGCGGGGATCATCAAGGCGGGCTGCAATGTGGTCCTCTATGAGCAGGGATTTGATCTCTATAGCCTGTTTGAGAACATCTGTAAGCTCCGTTACAGCAGTCTAAGGCTGACGCAGACCCCGGCGGTGCTGTCCGCCGGGCTGGAGGGCCAGACCTTTACCTACCGGGACAGGGGGCCCTACCACATCGCTCTGCTGGGGGAGTATCAGGTGCGCAATGCCGCCGTGGTGCTGGATACGGTGAGTGTCCTCCGGCGGCGGGGCTGGAAAATTTCGGAGGAGGCTGTCCTCCGGGGGCTGACACAGGCCCGGTGGCCCGGGCGGATGGAGCTGGTCCGGCGGAGCCCCGACGTCATTCTGGACGGAGGCCACAACCCCCAGTGCATGGAGGCCCTGGCCCGGGCGCTGCGGGAGCTGTACCCCGGAAAGAAGCTGATTTTCCTCACCGGCGTGCTGGCCGACAAGGACTGGCCCGCCATGATGGGGGAGCTCCTCCCTCTGGCCGGGGAGTTTTACACCATCACCCCGGACAGTCCCAGAGCCATGCCCGCCGGAGAGCTGGCGGACTGGCTGGAGAGGCAAGGGGTTCGGGCCGTCCCCTGTGAGACGGTCCGGGACGGCCTGGACCGGGCGCTGGCGGCGGCAGGACCGGAGGACGTGGTGTGCGCCACCGGGTCGCTGTACATGATCGGCGAGGTGCGGCACCTGCTGGGGCTGTGCTGACATCCCCCATACTCGTGTTTTCCCGCCCGCAGGGCGGGAAAACAGACATTTAATCTCGAAAGAGAAAGGCGTGACACCTATGCTGAGCCCGGCGGAATTTGTGGATTTTTACGCCCAGGCGGGGGCAAAAAAGACCGCCAACAGTGCCGGCAGACTGTTTCTGGCGGCGGTGCTGGCGGGATTTTTCATCGGCGGGGGCGGGCTGGTGTCCGGCGTCGCCTCCTTCGGGCTGGACAACCTCTCCGCGGCCCGGGTGGTGAGCGGGCTGCTGTTCCCCTTTGGGCTGATTATGGTCATCCTCACCGGGGCGGAGCTGTTTACCGGCAACTGCATGATTGCCATCTCGCTGCTGGAGCGGAGAGCCACCCTGGCCGGAATGGTTCGGAATCTGATGATCGTCTACCTGGGCAACTTCGTGGGGGCGGCGCTGCTGGCCGCCGCCGTGGCCTGGGGCGGAGCCTTTGACAACGTGGCTCTGGGGGTGTACGCTATTCAGACGGCGGCGAAGAAGTGCCAGCTTGCCCCCGGGCGGGCGGTGGTGCTGGGGATTCTGTGCAACATCCTGGTGTGCGCCGGGGTGATGTGCTCCCTGTGCTCCAAGAGTCTGCCCGGCCGGGCCGTGGGCGCCTTTGTGCCGGTGAGCTTCTTTGTCATCGGCGGCTTTGAGCACTGCGTGGCCAATATGTACTACATCCCCGCCGGGCTGCTGGCGGCGGGCGTCCCCCAATGCGCCCAGCTGGCCCGGGAGGCGGGGGTGGACCTGTCCGCCCTGAATCCGGGCGGGTTTTTCGCCAATATGATCCCAGTCACCATAGGCAATATCATCGGCGGCTGCGGTTTTGGAGCCTTGATCTGGGCCTGTCACAGGACATCAAAATAAAAAATTCCCGGTCTGAAAAGACCGGGAATTTTTTATGCTTATTTCCGGGTAGGCACGTGCCAGATATCCCGGGCGTAGTCCTGGATGGAGCGGTCGGCGGCGAAGATGCCGGACCGGGCGATGTTGATGAGGGACATCTGGTTCCAGCGCTGGCGGTCGGCGTAGGCGGCCAGCGCCCGGCGGTGGGCGTCGCAGTAGCTGTCGAAGTCGGCCAGCAGCATATACTCGTCTGCCTGACCGCCTCCCGCGCCAAAGAGCAGGCGGTTGGACAGGTCGGGGTAGGTCACCTTGTCGCCAAAGCCGGCGGAAATCTGGTCGATGATCCGCTTCAGCATCTGGTTATGGAGGTAAATCTCGTGGGGGCGGTAGCCGTCCCGCTTGCGCTGGTTCACCTGCTCGGTGGTCATGCCGAAGAGGAAGATGTTCTCGTCCCCCAGCTGCTGGTGCATCTCCACATTGGCCCCGTCCAGGGTGCCGATGGTGAGGGCGCCGTTCATCATGAACTTCATGTTGCCGGTGCCGCTGGCCTCCTTGCCGGCGGTGGAGATCTGCTCGGAAATCTCGGAGGCGGGCATCAGCTTCTCCGCCAGGGAGACCCGGTAGTTCTCCAGGAAGACCACTTGCAGCTTATCCTTGCAGACAGGGTCGGCGGCGATCTGGGCGGCCAGGGAGTTGATAAGCTGAATAATCTGCTTGGCGACATGGTAGCCGGGGGCCGCCTTGGCGCCGAAGAGGAAGGTCTGGGGGGTGAACTCCATGTTGGGGTTGTCCCGCAGCTGATTGTACAGGTAGATGATGTGCAGCACGTTGAGCAGCTGGCGCTTGTACTCGTGGAGGCGCTTAACCTGGACGTCGAAGATGGCGTCGGTATTCAGGACGACACCGGACTCCCGGGCCACCCAGGCGGCGAAGCGGCGCTTGTTCTCCTTCTTGATCTCCTCCAGCTGCTTGAGGACGGTTTTGTCGTCCACGGACTTTTCAAAGTCCTTCAGGGCCTCGGGGTGGAGGAGGTACCGGTCCCCGCCGGTGCAGTCCTGGATGAGGGCGTCCAGCCTGGGGTTGATCTGGGACAGCCAGCGGCGGTGGTCGATGCCGTTGGTCACGTTCTTGAACTTGCCGGGCTGGGCCTGGTAGGCGTCCCGGAAGACGTCCCGCTTCAAAATCTCGGAGTGGAGGGCGGACACGCCGTTGATGGTCTGGCAGGCGCAGACGCACAGGTTGGCCATGCGCACCTCGCCCCCCCAGATGATGGCCATGTGGGCGATCTTGCCCGTGTCGCCCCCGTAGCGGCGCTCCAGCTCCTGCTGGTAGCGGCGGGCGATCTCGGTGAGGATCTGCCAGATGCGGGGCAGCAGGTCCTCAATCAGCTTCTGGGGCCAGCGCTCCAGGGCCTCGGCCAGCACGGTGTGGTTGGTGTAGCAGACAGCGTCGGTGACGATGTGCCAGGCCTCGTCCCAGCCGTAGCCCTCCTCGTCCAGCAGAATGCGCATCAGCTCGGGGATGACCAGGGTGGGGTGGGTGTCGTTGATCTGGATGACGTGCTTCCGGGCGAAGTTGCGCAGGGTGCCGTACTGGGCCTTGTGCTGGCGGACAATGGACTGGATGGTGGCGGAGACAAAGAAGTACTGCTGCTTCAGGCGCAGGGACTTGCCCTCGTAGTGGTTGTCGTCGGGGTAGAGGACCTTGGCGATGACCTCGGCCATGGCCTGCTGCTCCACCGCCTTCAGGTATTCGCCCCGGGAGTAGAGGGACATGTCCACCGGCAGGGGGCTCTTGGCGTCCCAAAGGCGCAGCGTGTTGGTGTGCTTGGTCCGGTAGCCGGCGATCTTCATGTCCCGGGGGATGGCCAGCACGGCGGTGTAGCCCACGTGCTCCGGGTGATTGTTCCCGTTTTCATCCCAGCGGTCCACAATCTTGCCGCCGAAGCGGACCTCCTCCGCCTCCTCCATCTTGGGGATGAGCCAGGCATCCCCCAGACCCAGCCAGTTGTCGGCCAGCTCCTGCTGCTTGCCGTCGATGATCTTCTGCTTGAAGATGCCCAGCTCGTAGCAGATGGAGTAGCCGGTGGCGGGAATCTCCAGGGTGGTCATGGAGTCCAGATAGCAGGCGGCCAGGCGGCCCAGGCCGCCGTTGCCCAGGCCGGCGTCCGGCTCGGACTCGAAGAGGTCGGAGGCGGAAAAGCCCATATCCTCCAGGGCGCCCTTCAGGGTGTCCAGCAGCCCCAGGTTGTAGGCGTTCTTCTCCAGGGAGCGGCCCATGAGGAACTCCAGGGACAGGTAGTGGACCTGGCGCTGCTGCTTCTCCCACACCTGGTTGCTGGTGTCCATGCGGTGGCGGGACATGATGTCCCGCAGGACCAGGGCGCAGGCCTTGAACATGTGGTTGTTGTTGGCCGTCTCCACCGTGCAGCCGAAGTTGCGCTGGAGCTTGCCGGTGATCATCTCGGTCAGCTGTTCCTTATTGTACTCAGGGGAATAATCCGTCATAACAGTACCTCCTGTTTTGTTTCTGTAAGGGGGAGCCTGGCGGGCTCCCACGATTTCTAATTTTAACAGATTTTTGAAGGAGCGTCAACATAAAAAACAGCCCCGGCCAAAAGGCCGGGGCCGGGGAGGGGGCGGGATCAGCCCAGGATGCGGTTGTAGATGTCGATATACTGCTGGGCGGAGTTCTTCCAGGAGAAGTCGGCGGTCATGCCCTCCTTCTGCAGGCTCTTCCACGCCTTCTTATCATCGTTGTACAGGTCCACCGCCTCACGGAGTACCCACACCATGTCGCCGGCGCTGATGTTGGCGAAGGTGAAGCCCCGGCCGGTGCCCTCGTACTTGTTGTAGGGGGTGACGCTGTCCTTCAGGCCGCCGGTCTCCCGCACCACGGGGATGGTGCCGAAACGCATAGCGATCATCTGGCTCAGGCCGCAGGGCTCGGAGACGGAGGGCATGAGGAAGATGTCCGCGCCGGCGTAGATCATGTTGGACAGGGGGGCGGAGTAGGTCAGCTGGGCGGAGAAGCGGCCGGGGTACTGGCCCTGGGCGTGGCGGAAGGCCTCCTCATACTGCCAGTCGCCGGTGCCCAGCACCACCATCTGCACCCCCTTGGTGCCCAGGCCCATGATCTCGTGGATGGCGTCGGTGACCATGGAGAAGCCCTTGTGGCCCACCAGCCGGGAGACGCAGGCGATGAGGGGGATATCCGGGTTCTGCTCCAGGCCCACCGCCTGCTGGAGGGCCGCCTTGCAGGCCGCCTTGCCCTTGGCGATGGTCTTCAGGGTGAAGTTGGAGGCCAGCCCCTCCATCTTGGCCGGGTCGTACAGGTCCACGTCGATGCCGTTGAGGATGCCCTCCAGCTTGCCGCTCTGCTGGTTGATGACCCCGTCCAGCCCGTGGGCGTAGAAGGGGGTGCGCAGCTCCTGGGCGTAGGTGGGGGAGACGGTGGTGACGAAGTTGGAGGCCATAATGGCGCCCTTCATCAGGTTCACGTCCCGGTGGTAGGCCAGCATGCCCTCGTTGAAGTAGCTGCGGTCCAGGCCGATGACGTCCTGGAGGACCTGGTCGCCGTAGCGGCCCTGATACTCGATGTTGTGGATGGTGTACACCGTCCTGGCGCCGGCCAGCTCGGGGACGCGGTACTTCTCCTCCAGCAGGTAGACGGGGACCAGGGCGGTCTGCCAGTCATTGCAGTGGATGATGTCCGGGGACCAGCCCAGCTGGCCGGGGGTCTCCACCACAGCCCGGGAGAAGTAGGCGTAGCGCTCACAGTCGTCAAAGTGGCCATAGAGCTGCCAGCGCTTGAAGTAGTACTCGTTGTCTACAAACCAGAAGGTGACCCCCTGATACTCTGTCTCAAAGATGCCACAGTATACCTGCCGCCAGGCCAGAGTGACGTTGAAGTACTTCAGGAAGGTCATCTTGGAGCGCCAGTCCTCGCTGATGCCCTCGTAGAGAGGGAGGATTACCTTGACCTCATGGCCCTCGGCCGCCAGGGCCTGGGGCAGAGAGCCGACCACGTCGGCCAGACCGCCGGTTTTGATAAAGGGGGCCGCCTCGGAGGTGGCAAACAGAATTTTCATAATAATCACCTTTTTCTTGGATTTTTGTAGGGGCGCATATTATGCGCCCGTTCAGGTCTGATCGGGGCTGCGGGCGGATAATATCCGCCCCTACAAACGCCGTGAATTTGCAGGAGGACGCCCTCCTGATTGGGGAGGGCGTCCGGAAAATCAGACAACAGAGCCTTTGGCGATGGCCAGGGGATAGGTGGCGTGGCCCATAAGCATGCGGCCCTCGTTCACCGTCACGTCCTTGTCGGCGATGACGTAGGACAGGGAGGCCCCCGCCTTGACCACTGTGCCCTGCATGAGCACGCTGTTGGACACCTTGGCGCCCTTCTCTACCACCACGCCCCGGGCCAGGATGGAGTTCTCCACCTCGCCCTCGATCTGGCAGCCGTCGGCCACCAGGGAGTTGACAGACCTGGACTCGGGGCCGTAGTAGGTGGAGGGGTTGGACTGGTCCTTGGTGCGGATGGGCCGGGCGGGATTGAACAGGTCGGCCCGGACCTCCGGGTTCAGCAGGTCCTGGGAGCGCTGGAAGTAGTCGCTCACCGACTGGAAGCGGCCCACATAGCCCTCATGGATGTAGGGCATCATCTTCAGGGACTTCATCCGGGGCTGGAGAACGCCCCGGCTGAAGTTGGTCACGTCGTGGGCGGAGCAGTAGTTGACCATGTCCATCAGCAGGCGCTTGGACAGGATGTAGATCTCCAGAGACTCCAGGGCCTTGTCGGCGGAGGTGGGGTGGACGGACAGGTCGGTGATCCGGCCCTCCTCGCTGACC
>CATNCS010000042.1 GCA_950097245.1 uncultured Oscillospiraceae bacterium
GGCAAGCATCTTTTCTTGATCATGGGCCTGATGGGCCTGCGCCATCCGCTCGTTGGTCTGTTCAAGAGTGGAAAAGCATTCGGGAGTGAGTTTATCGTAGGCAAGACGTACAGCCAGGCCGTGAAGCTCCGCCATGATCAGATAGACCTCCTGAAGCTTGGCATGATCCACAGGGGCTACCCGGCTCTCCCGTCCGGGGAAGACCTCGATAAGATGCTGGTCGGCCAGAAGCTGAATGGCCTCCCGAACAGGAGTGCGGCTTACGCCAAAGTAGGCGGCGATCTCCATATCATTGATCTTCTATCAGCTTTGGCCCCTTCTGAGCTTTACTTTTCTGCAAGATAACAATCAGCCGCTTCCCCTAAGGGAAACGGCTGATTGTTTGTGTTGATACAATTTTGCCTTTTACCACCCGAAGAAGTTGAAGGGCCAGGTTCCATAGTTGCCGGAGGACTGCTGCTGGGTGGGCTGCTGGGCCTGCTGATACTGGCTCTGAAGCTCCGCCATGGCGGCCTCCCGGGCCTGGTCGTCCTCGTCCAGCGTGAGGGTGAGATCCAGGTACGCGCCCTCCCGGAAGACGGTGAAGACCACTGTGTCCCCGGCCTTATAATTTTTCACCGCGGACTTGAGCTGATCGGGGGAAGTGACGGCGGCGCTGTCCACAGCGGTGACAATGTCGCCGACGCGCAGGTCGCTCCGCTCGGCGCAGGATCCCTCCAGCACGGCGGCGATATAGGCCCCGGCAGGGATGCCGTAGCGCTGGGTGGCCTCAGAGGACACGGGCTCCATCAGGATACCCACATTGGGTTTGCCGGTGACATAGCCCTTCTCCATCATGTCGTAGACATACAGGAACATGTCAATCAGGGGGACGCCGTAGCTGTCCAGGCCGGAGATCACCTGCCCGTAGCTCTCCTGGTCCACCGCGTAGGCGGAGTAGAGCAGCCGGGCCACCTCAATATCCAGGTCGGTCATCTCGGCGAACTGCCGGGGGGTGAGCCTGTCGGTGAGGACATAGCCGTCCATGGCGTCCACGTTGGCCAGACCCAGAACGGTCTCCGTCTCAGCCATTCCCTCCAGCTCCCGGAGCAGCCGCCCCTCCCGCTCGTAGTCCCCCTGGGGAACCAAAACAGCCAGGGTGTTCACCCGGCCGAAGGTGTCGTTCACCCGCTGCCGGGCAATCTGGGCGTCGTTTTTCCGGATGGTGGTCAGGTCGGTCTGTCCGTAAGCGTAAGGGCAGCGGTTGGCGAAAATAAAGCCGCCGATGATGAGCGCCACAAACAGGGGCGGCATAATAAACCGGGTTCTGACCGCCAGCCGGCCCCAGGCGGAGATCCTGGGCACAAAGCTGCGGTGGTGGGTGCGGTCAATCAGCCGGGAGAAGCTCATCAGCAGCCCGGGCATCAGGGTGAAAACCGCCAGCAGGCTGAGGACAATGGCCTTCATCAGCACCAGGCCCAGGTCCTTGCCGATGCCGAACTGCATAAAGCACATGGCCCCCAGGCCGGACAGGGTGGTCATGGAGGAGCCGGAAATCTCAGGGATGGCCTTGCTCAGGGCGGTTACCACCGCCTCTCTGGCCTCCATCCGCTCCCGCTCCTCGGTGTACCGGTGGCACAGGATGATGGCGTAGTCGATGGCCAGGGCCAGCTGGAGCACCACCGCCACCGAGTCGGAGACAAAGGATATCTCCCCGAAGATGAAGTTGGTGCCCTTGTTCATCAGGGCCGCCATGCCGAAGGTCATGAGCAGCACCGGAATCTCCATATAGGTGTGGGAGGTGAACAGCAGCACCAGCAGGATAATCACCACGGCGATGACCATGACCACCTGCATCTCGGCGTCCAGATTGGCGGAGGCGGAGTCACCGGTATCGCCGGTGACATAGACGTCGTAGCCCTCCAGCAGGGACTTTACCCCCTCCAGCCCCTCCAGGCTCACCGGATCGTCGGCGGTGCCGTCGTAGGTAACGGACAGCAGGGCGGACCCGTTAACGTAGTGGTCCTCTGTGCCGTCAAACTCCACCGACTTCACCCCCGGGAGCTCTTCCGCCTGTTGGGCCAGAACCTCCGCCTGGGCATAGGAGATGTTGTCCACCATGATGCGGCTGGTGCCGAAGGTGACAAACTCCTCGTCCATAATGGTCAGACCCTGACGGGTCTCGGTTGTGTCTGGCAGATAGCTGGTCAGGTCGTCGTTTACCGCCACCCAGTTGCCGGAAAAAACGCAGAAAATGGCAATTCCGATATAGATCAGATAAAATGCCTTCCGCTTATCCACAATGAAGGCGGCAATCCGCTCCATGGGGCTCTGTTTTTCAGAGGCCTCCGCAGTGCGTCTGTCCAAGCTGAGCACTCCCTTCCGAAATTGATAATAGACAATGATACTCTCTCCGCCGGGAAAAATCAACAAACAAATTTCTCTGCTCCCTTGAACGGACCGGCCGGCCGGAATACCGGCCCTGCGCGGCAAAAATTGTAAAGACAGCTATTGACGAAACAAAGGCGCACCGCTATAATGATAATGGAAAAATTTCGGGATATTTGTCAAAAACAGTATATCGCGGTTGGCCGCGAGGGGGACTGCATATGAACATATTGGAGTTTTTTGGTCTGTTCGGGGGGTTGGCCCTGTTTCTCCACGGCATGCAGATGATGAGCTCCGGCCTGGAGGCCGCGGCCGGAAACCGGATGAAAATCATTCTGGAGCGGCTGACCGCAAACCGGTTCATGGGTATTCTGGTGGGCGCGCTGATTACCGCCGCCGTCCAGTCCTCCTCCGCCACCACGGTGATGGTAGTGGGCTTTGTCAATGCCGGCATCATGAATCTGAACCAGGCGGTCTGGCTGATTATGGGGGCCAATGTGGGCAAAACCACCACCGGCCTGCTCATCGCCCTGGACGTGGGCGCTCTGGCCCCCATTGTCGCCTTCGCGGGCGTGTTTATGATGGTCTTTTTAAAAAGGCCCAACCTCCAGCACATCGGCCAGCTGCTGGCCGGCCTGGGCATCCTGTTTATCGGCATGGACATGATGAGCGCCGCCATGGAGCCCCTGCGGGAGGTACCCGCCTTTGTCAACATGATGGCCACCCTGTCCAACCCCATTCTGGGCATCCTGTTCGGCACGGTGTTCACCGCCCTGATCCAGTCCTCCGCCGCCTCTGTGGGCATCCTGCAGTCCCTGGCCGCCGCGGGAGTGGTGGAGTTCGCCCCCTCGGTCTACATCCTGTTCGGCCAGAACATCGGCACCTGCATCACCGCCATCATGGCCTCCTTCGGCGTCAGCCGGGACGCCAAGCGGGCCACCTGCGTGCATGTGCTCTTCAACGTGATCGGCACCGTTATCTTTACCGTAGTGGTGATGGTCCTTCCCCTCACCTCCCTGATTGAGTCCCTGGTCCCCGGCCCCATGGCCCAAATTGCCGTGATGCACGTGGTCTTCAACCTGGTCACCACCGTCCTGCTGATTCCCTTCGGCGCCTCCCTGGCAAAGCTGGCCAGCCGGATCCTGCCCGATACCGCCGAGGACGGGAAGGAGAGCGGCAACGGCATGCGTCTGGCCTACCTCACCCCTGTCACCGCCGGCGGCAAAGACGGCGGCCTGGGTGTATCCGTCATCGTGGTGGACCAGCTGCGCAACGAGCTGCACCGTATGCTGGAGATGGCCCGCCAGAACGTAGACACCAGCTTTAAGGCGGTTCTGGACAAGGACGTGGTCCCGCTGGAGCGGGTGGAGCAGCGGGAGCAGTACATCGACTTTTTGAACAAGGAAATCTCCCGCTACATCTCCCACCTCATCGCCATTGAGACCAATGAGCGGGGGTCGAAGGTGGTCAGCTGCCTCTTTGCCATCTCAGGCAATATCGAGCGCATCGGCGATCATGCGGACAATCTGGCCGGCTATACCAAAATGCTGGTAAATCAGGACATCTCCTTCTCCGAGTTCGCCCGGGAGGAGGTCCGGCAGATGAGAGATATCTCCATCCGGGCCGTATCCGCTCTGCTGTCCAGCGACGCGGGGGGACCGGAATGGCTGTCTCAGGTGGCACAGATGGAACAAAAGATTGACGATATGACCGCCGATTTTCGCCGGGAACAGCTGGTCCGGATGCGCAATGGCATCTGTTCCGACGAGGCCTGTATTCTCTACTCTGAGCTGCTTACTGATTTTGAACGAATTGGCGACCATGTCCTCAATATTGCCCAGGAGCTGACAAAAGCAAAGAGCACGCTGTAATAATTTCAGGGGATTGTCCAATGGGACGGTCCCCTGAATTTTTTTGCCCCGTCTACCAAATGTCTACCAAAAAGGCCTCCAATCCCCTGCGGCCCAGGGGTTGGAGGCCTTTCCATATTTTAGGGTGTCTACCGGATGTCTACCAGCGAAACTTTTTTACGGGAAAACAGGTCCCCTTTTTGAACTTCCTCCCGATTTTCACAACGAAAAATCCCGTGCAAGAATCGTGACACAAGCCTGTTATTTGGAAAAGGTTAAAAAACCTGAAAAATTTTGGTTAAAACGTAGAACTTTGTCGAGAAAATGTTAGCGCTCCACAGTCTATCATAGTCCGTGCAAGGTTCTCGTTTTAACCAGAATCGGCCCCTCTCAGGCCGAAAGGGCCGCTCGACTGAAGGAGCGGCGGATGGATGGGCGAGGACCCGGAAAGCCAGAATGGGACAAATGCGCAGGGAATACTCTGTGTATTCCCGAGCAATTTGGCACAGAGATGGCGAACCGGGGACTGGCCAGCTGCCGCCGACACAAAGGAGAGCGGACCCAAACAAATTTGTAAGGAGGAAATCCGAATGAGAAACCTGAAGCGGGCCCTCAGTCTGACTCTGGCCTCCGTTATGCTTCTGGGCATGATGGTAGTCGGTTCCAGTGCGGCTGCGGGCTATGACGATGTCAAGGACACTGACAACGTCGAAGCGATCGAGGTTGCGCAGGCTATCGAAGTGATGGTCGGCGACGAGCGGGGCTTTGGCCCTGACCGTCCCGTCAACCGCGCAGAGATGGCGGTTGTCATGGGCAAGCTGCTCAACCTGGATTACAACTACTACGCAACTTCCTGCCCCTTTAACGACGTGTACGACTGGGCCAGAGGCTGGGTCGGCGCCTGCTACGCCAACAAGATTGTCTCCGGCCGCGGCGAAGGCGTGTACGATCCCGGCGCCACTGTGACCGCCGTGGAGGCCGCCTCCATGCTGATGCGCGCTCTGGGCTACTTCCAGTACCAGAACGACTATCAGGATGGGTTTGAGCTGTCCACCGTCCGCATGGGCACCAAGATTGGCATCTTTGATCAGGTCGGCTCCAGCGCCACTGACCCCATGACCCGGAACCAGGTGGCTCAGATGGTGCTGAACGCCCTGCAGACCGGTATGGTTGAGCCCGACGGCCAGACCATCAACCTGACCACCCCTGAGGGCCAGGTGTACACCGGCAAGGTCAACTATGTCAACATCACCAGCAATAAGCCCTTCGCCCGTGCCATCAGCAGCACCCAGGCCACCTCTGTGGGCTCCACCAACGACGGCGCCATCGTGGAGCTGGGCGAGCAGCTGTACAACGGCGAGCTGAAGCTGTACAAGTACACCGACGACGACTTTATGCGTCCCGCCCGTACCTGGGAGTTTGATGGCAAGACCATCGGCACCTATATGAAGAAGGAGAACATCCGCGAGACCTACACCGACGGTGTCAGCCGCCGTGAGCTGTACGACCTGCTGGGCCGCAGCAGCCTCAACGACTATGACTTCAAGTACTATGTGGACGGCGTGGAGAGCACCGACATCACCGCCGCCAACATCCTCACCCGCACCACCAAGGACTACGGCACCACCGGACGGGGCGTGCTGACCCAGGTCTTTGTGGACACTGAGGCCGAGACCATCGACATCACCTCCGTCAACACCTGGCTGGCCAAGGCGACCGCCGACTACAACGCCACCCGGGAAAGCGTTGTGCTGAACGTGTACAACAACTACACCGGCACTCCCTCCCGCACCACCACCATTGCCAAGACCGTCGGCCTGGCTGACGTGCCCGCAGTGGAGAATGTGAAGAAGGACCAGTACGTCCTGGTCAACTGGTCCGGCAAGGATCAGGCCAACGGTGTCTACGAGGTTGTGGAAATCGCTGATGTGGAGATCCTGAGCAACTCCACGCTGACCAAGTTCAGCAAGGGCAGCTCCAGCGACCCCCAGAGCGACAAGGTCGGTCATGAGGCCATCTTCTCCAGCGTGACCACCAACGGCACTGAGTACAAGAACTCCAAGAAGGCCTACTACAGCGACGAGGCCCTGGACCTGTACAACAACAACCTGCTGACCAACAAGACTTACAACGTCTATCTGGATAAGTACGGCTACGCCATCGGCGTGGACCTGTATGCCGGCGACGACAACTACGTCTTCATCTCCGGCATCAAGCTGAACAACAGCCCCATCGCCGTGACCCGCGCTGACGCCAACGCCATCTTCACCGACGGCACCGCCAAGACCATCAGCGTCAACGTGAAGGACTCCAACAAGAACATCGAGACGGTCCAGCGGGGCAGCCTGTCCGGCAAGGCCTACTTCGAGAAGTTCGGCAGCACCTACTACGACGCGGATCATGAGAACGCCGTGGCGAACCGCTGGTACACCTACACCGTGGACAAGGACAACGTCTACACCCTGACCCCCGCCGCCCGGATGCTCACCACCCGGCAGGCCGCAGCCAAGACCATCAAGTGCGACAATGTGGTTCTGGACCGCACCGCTCCCACCATTGGTGACCCCGCGCCTCACGCCACCGCCGCTGAGCGCATCTACGGCAACGACGCCTCCGTGTACATCATCCCCGAGCTGGATCATGTCTCCGGCACCAGCGTGACCAACAAGGTCATCACCGGCGTGGACGGCCTGTACACCGGCGTGCAGAACGTGGAGATCGAGGTGGGCTACAACGCCACCGCCGGCGCCAAGCTGGTTGTGGGCAGCGACAACACCGAGCTGTACGACAGCGTGTACGCTGTGTATGACAAGAACAACTACGTCATCGCCGCCGTGATTGTGGGCGAGGCCAAGGGCACCAGCGCCAACTACGCCTACATCCTCACCGCCGCCGAGAGCGAGGAGATCATCGACGACACCTACTACTGGACCTTCAAGGCAGTTGTGGACGGCGCGGAGCAGAAGCTCACCGTTAAGAGCAAGTTCGCCAACACCATCAACAGCCTGCTGCCCGGCCACGTGCAGGAGCTGCGCTACACCGACGAGTACGTGACCTCCATCAAGAACGTGGGTACGACCAAGTTCTACACCAGTCCCGCCGCGGAAATCAATGAGAACGTCCACGAGGTCTATGACGTCGGCCACGTCCGCCACTTCAGCGAGTGCGTCACCTCTACCGACTGCTCCTTCACCGGCTACACCTATCCCACCAGCACCCGCCTGTCCGCGGCCACCGCGCCCGACCTGCACGTTGAGGGACGGACCCTGAAGCTGGGCCTGGATTCCGCCGCCGACCACGGCCTGACTCTGGTCAGCGAGAGCACTCCCGCTGTTGTCATCCAGTACGAGGACAACGAGAAGGAGACCCGCTACTACAGCTCCGTCTCCGCCGCTCTGTCCAGCCTGGGCGATGCCGACGGCAACTACACCGACGGCAAGCTGGGCTTCGCCGGCCGTATCACCGCCGTGCTGAACAGCCAGGGCGTGGCCAAGTGGGTTGTCATCAACAGCGACACCCCCGTGAATACCAAGGCCGGTACCATCACCGGGTCTGCCTGTGAGATTACCATCCGCCGCATCCTCAACAACGGTGCTGGCGTTACCAGCGAGCTTGAGTCTGTTGTTCAGAAGGTCAGCACCTCTACTCTGTCCACCAGACCTGACGGCTCCAAGTATTGGACGGTTACCGCTCCTGTCGTGACCGGTTGGATTCCCTTCCCCGCCACCCAGACTGTGACCTACAACGCTGGTACCCGCAACTACACCATTAGCTTCACCTATACTGGTGGTGCTGCGAGCAGCGCGGCTGACATCACCACCGCTACCGCAGGTGGAACTGGTGTGACCGCTGGCACCGTGACCCCGAACGGCAGCAATCTGGAGGTCGCCATCAATGATACCCGCGACCACTTCGACGAGGGCGATACGATTGTTGTGACCTCCTCCGCTTACAGTCCCAACGCTTCTGTTGTCAGCGGCAATCCCATTACCCTGACCTACAAGAGCGGCGCTTGGGTTGCTGACCGAACCATCGTTGTGAAAGCCCAGGACGGCACCAACAAGACCTACTCTGCGGTTGTTAAGCTGAAGAACGTCAACACTATCGCTTCTGCGGCAACTACCAACGATTTCACTGGTACAACAACTGCCGACGTGGTGGGGAACGATGTTAAGGTCGTAGTTTCTGGCGGTGCTCTCGCCAACGGCAAGAAGATCGCCGTGACCCCGACTCTGACCTCTGCTTCCTATGCCACTGTATCTCCCGCCACTGTGGATCTGGTCTATGATCTGGCCACGACCAGCTGGAGCACCGGCAAGTTCACCGTCACCGCTCAGGACGGCACCACCAAGGAGTACACCGTTAAGACTGGCGCGAGCAGCGTGGCCGAGGTCGACACTGCTACCGCGACCGCAGTCGGTTCCCTCACCAGCGGCACCTTGACTTCCTCCGGCATTGTGAACAACACCGCCAAGACGGTAAAAATCACTGTTACCGGCGCTGCTACGGCTAATGACAGCATCGTTGTGACGCTGGCCGCTAAGGCTGGCGGAACCGTGTCTCCCAATCGTGTAATTCTGACCCGCGGCGCTTCCAACTGGGATACAGCGACTGTTGAAGTCACTGCCGCCGACGGAACCACCAAGAGCGGAAACTACACCGTTTCCGTCGAGGAAGTTCGTGCCCCGGCCAGCACTTCTAACGCTGCTCTTAGTCAGGCTACCCTCGCCCCCAGCGCTGCGACTGGTCTGGCTGAAACCACCATCACTGTCTCTGCAGCTGACGGGAACCCCTTTACCACTGGTAATGCAACTGTGAGCAAAACTGGCGGCGGCGGGGGGGATACCAGCAAGATTCATGTCACGAAAGATAACAACACGACATTCAAAATTAGTGTTGACGCTGGTCTGACCCAGAGCGATGTTTACGAAATTTCTATCCCCCTCACCGCTGAGGATGGCACTTCTCTTACCGCTCTGAAAGTTACTTTGACTGTTGGCGCTTAATTCCAAAAGTCAAACTGCCCAAGAGCACAATTGACCAAAGCCCCGCTCCGCAAGGAGCGGGGCTTTGCCCGGCTTTCATTCCAGTGCAATCAACGCCACGACCAGATAAGCTTTGCCGTTCTCGTCCATACATGACAAGGAACTCCGGGGGTGGGACAGGGTGACGCTGTTTCCGCTCCAGGAGACCTCGCAGAAGCGGCCGTTGCCGCCGGAGTAGGAGTGGGCGTTTGTGGCGCCGTACCCGATGATGTAGAAGAGGCCGCCGCTCAGGTCGCAGAATATGGCGAACAGGGGCCTGCCCGGGAAGGTGACGGTTCGGCTGGAACCTTCCAGCGTGGCGCCGGTGTAGGTGGTGGACCAGATTCGGCAGTTGCCCTTTCCGGACATCTGACCGGCCAGGGCGGCCACCGCACCGGTGCGGGCGTCGGCCTCGGCCTTGAGTGCGGCGTCGATTTTGGCGTTGTCCGCGTTGAAGTCCTCCATCAGCACCTTGTCGGACTTCTCCCACTGGGAGAGCTGGTAGTTTTGGGTTTTGTTCATGGTTGTTCCTCCTTAAAATGTTGTGGAGGGACGGCCTCATCAGTCACCGCCTGCGGCGGTGCCAGCTTCCCCTAAAGGGGAAGCCTTTTTCTTTCGCTTCAGCCAATTTGATCTCCCCAAGCCTTCCCCTTTAGGGGAAGGTGCCCCAGTGCTCACACTGGGGCGGATGAGGCCGTCCCCCTACAACTACAAGAATCCGCCCCAAAGTGGGACGTTTGCATACATTTAGTGGAAATGGGGGCGCAGTGCGCCCTTTTTTAACAGCCCCGGCTTTGCCGGAGCCGGAAGACCGGATACAAAATGCGCTTTTTTACCGTAATACTTTGAGAAAGCTTGCACATATTCTCCAAGTGTGTTACAATCAACGGTACAGCTACAAAAGAGGAGATTTTTTTATGTTTAAAAACAATTTAGCCCTTGTCAAGGAAATGGACCCGGTCATCGGCGGCATGATCGAGCTGGAATTTCAGCGGCAGAACCGGAACATTGAGCTGATTGCCTCGGAGAACATCGTCAGCGAGGCGGTGATGGCGGCCATGGGGTCGGTGCTGACCAACAAGTATGCCGAGGGCTACCCCGGCAAGCGCTACTACGGCGGCTGTGAGGACGTGGACCTGGTGGAGGAGGAGGCCATCCGCCGGGTGTGCCAGCTGTTCGGGGCGGCCTACGCCAACGTGCAGCCCCACTCCGGGGCCCAGGCCAACATGGCGGTGTATCAGGCCCTGTGCCAGCCCGGCGACACGGTGCTGGGCATGTCCCTGGACAACGGCGGCCACCTGACCCACGGCTCCCCGGTGAATCAGTCCGGCCTGCTGTACAACATCGTCCCCTACGGCGTGGACGAGAACGGCCTCATCGACTACGACGCCCTGGAGCGGCTGGCCCGGGAGAAGAAGCCCAAAATGATTATCGCCGGCGCCTCCGCCTATCCCCGGGCCATCGACTTCGCCCGCTTTGCCAAGATCGCCAGGGAGGTTGGGGCCTACCTCTTTGTGGACATGGCCCACATCGCCGGCCTGGTGGCCGCGGGCGTGCACCAGAACCCGGTGCCCTACGCCGATGTGGTCACCACCACCACCCACAAGACCCTCCGGGGCCCCCGGGGAGGCGTAATCCTCAGCCGGGACGAGGAGCTGGGCAAAAGGTTCAACAAGGCCATCTTCCCCGGCACCCAGGGCGGCCCGCTGATGCACATCATCGCCGCCAAGGCGGTGTGCTTCCAGGAGGCCCTTCAGCCCTCCTTCCAGGAGTACGGCCGCAAGGTGGTGGAGAACGCCCAGGCCCTGGCCCAGGCGCTGCTGAAGCGGAACCTGAAGCTGGTGTCCGGCGGGACGGACAACCACCTGATGCTGCTGGACCTGCGGGGCCTTGAGGTGACGGGCAAGGAGCTGCAGAACCGCCTGGACGAGGTGTATATCACCGCCAACAAGAACGCGGTGCCCAACGAGCCCCGCAGCCCCTTCATCACCTCCGGCCTGCGGCTGGGCACCCCCGCCGTCACCACCCGGGGCTTCGGCCCCGCCGAGATGGACCTGATCGCCGGCTGGATCGCGGATACCATCTTCAACTTTGAGGGTACGGCGGAGTCTGTGCGGCAGGGCGTTGTGGAGCTGTGCGCCCGCTATCCGCTGTACCAGTAAGTCCTTAAAACAAGAACAACCGGGCTGGAAAGCCGCCTGTGAACTGCCGGAGGTCTGCCGGCAGCCGCGGGCGGCTGATTTTTCCGGCCCTGTGTAAAAGGGCTTATTTTATGCTTGTACTTCCTGTGCGAATTTGGTATAATAAACTGCCTTTTGCTATTGATATCGACTGAGAGGAGGCTGTCTCCTTTGAACCGGAAAGTAAACAAGCTGCTTCAGCCCAGCTTCCGGCTGTATTTTGCCTGCCTGCTTCTGTTCGCCCTGCTGTCCGCCGCCTTTTGCTGGCAGCTGGCCCTGGTGGAGCTGGGCCTGGTGGCCTGCCTGGGGCTGTACAGCCGCCAGGATGCTGTCCGGCGGCGGCGGGAGCTGAACAAATATCTGGACAGCTACACCGGCAATGTGGACTCCGCCACCAAGGACACCATGATTAATTCCCCCCTGCCCATGGTGCTCTTCCGGCCGGAGAGCGACGATATCATCTGGACCAATGACCGGTTCCTCCGCCTGTCCGACCAGAGGGAGCACCTGTATGACAGCACGCTGTCCGCCCTCATCCCTGATTTCGACACCCACTGGCTGATGGAGGGGAAGAACCAATGTCCATCTGAGGTGTCCTACTCCGGCCGGCGCTTTCAGGTCTATGGACACCTGGTGCGCACCGGCGGGCGGGGCGGGGGCTTTCTGGCCACTACCTACTGGGTGGATATCACCGAGCTGGCCCGGGTCCGGGACCAGTATCAGGACAGCCGCCCCGTGGCCGCCGTGCTGCTGCTGGACAACTATGAGGACCTGCTGAAAAATCTGTCGGAGAACGACCGCTCCACCATCATGGCCGAAATCGACAGCCGCATCGAGAGCTGGGTGGCGGAAACCGGGGGCATCCTCCGCCGCTACCAGCGGGAGCGGTACCTGTTTGTCTTTGAGGAGCGGTACCTGCCCAAATTCATCGAGAGCAAGTTTGACATTCTGGATGTCATCCACCAGGTGGTCAACCCCAGCGGGATGAACGCCTCCCTGTCCATCGGTGTGGGCACCGAGGGCAGCAGCTTCCGTGAGCTGCTGGACTTCGCCAACCTGTCCATCGACATGGCCCTGTCCCGGGGAGGAGACCAGGCGGTGATCCGCAACCGGCTCACCTTCGAGTTCTACGGCGGCCGGTCCAAGGAGACGGAGAAGCGCACCAAGGTGAAGAGCCGGGTGATGGCAAACGCCCTGTCCTCCCTGATTTCCGACTCCTCCCAGATCTTTATCATGGGCCACAAGGCCCCGGACAACGACGCGGTGGGGGCCGCCGCCGGGGTGTGCGCCCTGTGCCGGAAAAACGGCGTTCCCGCCCATATTATCCGGGAGCCCTACACAACCCCGGCCCAGGAGCTCACCGACCGGCTGGCCCAGCTGCCCGAGTACCACGACTGCTTCCTCTCCGCCCAGGACGCCCTGATTATCGCCGACAACCGCTCCCTGGTGGTGGTGGTGGACACCAACCGCCCCGAACAGGTCCAGGCCCTGGAGCTGCTCCAGTCCTGCAACCGGGTGGCGGTGATTGACCACCACCGGCGGGCGGCCACCTATATCGAGGGGGCGGCCCTGAACTACCACGAGCCCTATGCCTCCTCCGCCTCCGAGCTGGTCACCGAGCTGCTCCAGTACGTGATGGAGCCCGCCCACCTTCTCCGGGCGGAGGCCGAGGCCCTGCTGGCCGGCATCGTGCTGGATACCAAAAACTTCACCATGCGCACCGGCGGGCGCACCTTCGAGGCCGCCGCCTTCCTCCGCCGCTCCGGGGCGGACACCGCCGAGGTGAAGAAGCTCTTCCAGAACGACCTGGCGGGCACCATCGCCAAGTACTCCATCATCCAGAACGCCAAGCTCTACCGGGACGGCATCGCCGTGGCCATCGCCGACCACCCGGTGGGGAGGGTCACCGCCGCCCAGGCGGCGGACGAGCTGCTGAACATCATCGGCATCGACGCCTCCTTCGTTATCTCCCCCGACGGGGAGCGGGTGAACATCTCCGGCCGCTCCATGGGGGACACCAACGTCCAGCTCATCCTGGAGAAGCTGGGGGGAGGCGGCAACGCCGCCGCCGCCGGCGGGCAGATCGCCGGCAAAACCGTGGACCAGGTGGCCCAGGACCTGGCACGGGCCATCGACCAGTACCTGGAGGAGGAGTAAAAAGCCTCCTTTTGAAAGGAGGTGCCCCAGTGCGCCCACTGGGGCGGAGGATTGTATTTTGGCGCAGCCAAAATGTGCGAAGCAAACCAGGTTTTTGATTCCTTCTGTAGGGGCGCGCATTGCGCGCCCGCGGGCGGACAATGTCCCCCCCTACACATAGACTGCAATCCTGGATTACTTCGTATGTTTTGCTTCGCAAAACGCAATCCTCAGTCAGCCTGCGGCTGACAGCTCCTTTCCAAAGGAGCCTTTGTTGCGAACCAATCACATTAACGAATAATAGAAAGGACCGATCAATATGAAAGTCATTTTACAGCAGGATGTACGCGGCCAGGGGAAGAAGGGCCAGCTGGTGGATGTCTCCGACGGCTACGCCCGGAACTTCCTCCTGCCCCGGAAGCTGGCCGTGATCGCCACCGCCGAGAATCTGAACACCATGAAGCAGCAGGAGAAGGCCAGGAAGGCCCAGGAGGCCGCCGAGAAGGCGGAGGCCGAGACCCTGTCCAAGAAGCTGGAGGGCATCATGGTCAAGGTCCCCGCCAAGGCCGGCGAGGGGGGCCGCCTCTTCGGCGCCGTTACCGGCAAGGAGATCTCCGACGCCCTGGCCGCCCAGCACAGCATCAGCATCCCCAAAACCAAGCTGGTGCTGGACGAGCCCATCAAGTCCTGCGGCAGCTATCAGATCAAGGCCAAGCTGGGCTACGAGATCAGCGGCACGGTGAACGTGCTGGTGGTGGAGGGGTAGGATCGCCTGTAGGGGCGGATATGATCCGCCCGCATGCGATGTGCGATATTGGTTCGGGCGGATCATATCCGCCCCTACAACACGAATTGCGTCAGCAAGGAGGTGACCTCATGCCCACAGAGACCAACGAACTGCTGCTGAAGCAGCTGCCCCACAGCGTGGACGCGGAGCAGGCGGTGCTGGGCTCCATGCTCATCGACCCCCGGTGCGTCTCCGAGGTCATCGACAAGCTGCGCCCCAGCGACTTCTACATCCGCCAGAACCGGGACATTTACAAGACCATCTATACCATGTTCAACTACTCCCTCACCATCGACCCGGTGACGGTGCTGGAGAACATGAAGCAGAACGGCTGCTATGACGAGAACCAGTCCCGGGGCTACATTTTGCAGTTGATGGACGCCACCCCCACCGCCGCCAACGTGGGGGAGTACATCGACATTATCAAGGACAAGACCCTCCTGCGCCGGGTGGCCGAGGCGGCGGGGGAGCTGACCGCCATGATTCAGGAGGGTACCGCCACCGGCCAGGATATCCTGGAGGCGGCGGAGCAGCGCATCTACGCCATCCGCCAGGGCCGGGCCGCCCGGGGACTGATCCCCATCTCTGAGGTCCTCATCGACGTGTACGACCGGCTGGAGGAGCTGGCCGCCAGCGACCGGACCATCCCGGGGGTATCCACCGGACTGCGGGACCTGGACCGGGCCATCTCCGGCCTGAACAACTCCGACCTTATCCTGCTTGCCGCCCGCCCCGGTATGGGCAAGACCTCCATGGCTCTGAACATCCTGCTGGACGCGGGCAAGAAGTCGGGGAAAAAGGTGGCTTTTTTCTCCCTGGAGATGAGCCGGGAGCAGCTGGCCCTGCGGCTGATCTCCAGCGAGTGCTTTGTAGACAACAAGAAGCTGGTCACCGGCAAGCTGTCCGACCAGGACTGGGAGAGCGTGGCCGCCGCCGCTGACTCCCTCAACCGCTCCACCATCCTCATTGACGATGACTCCAGCGTCACCGTGGCCGATATCCTGGCCAAATGCCGCCGGGTGGAGGATTTGGGACTTATCGTCATCGACTACCTCCAGCTGATGCAGTCCGCTGGAGGCAAGGCGGGCAATCGGGGGGAGAACCGGCAGCAGATTGTGTCCGACATCTCCCGCTCCTTAAAGATCATGGCCAAGGACCTGAACGTCCCCGTGCTGTGCCTGAGCCAGCTGTCCCGGGCCAACGAGTCCCGGCAGGACAAGCGGCCCATGCTGTCCGACCTGCGGGAGTCGGGGGCCATCGAGCAGGACGCGGACATCGTCCTCTTCCTCTACCGGGAGGGCTACTATAACGCCGACACCGAGAACCCCAACCTGGCCGAGTGCATCATCGCCAAAAACCGCCACGGCGAGACGGGCAAGGTGGACCTGCAGTGGACCCCCGAGTTCACCACCTTCACCGACATGGAGTGGCGGCGGGAGGAATATTAAAGAAATGAGGTCCTGCCATGTTAAAGACCGTTGAAGAATTTATCCGTGAGCAGGACCTGATCCCCCCGGGGTCCACAGTGCTGTGCGCCGTGTCCGGGGGGGCGGACTCCATCGCCATGCTCCATGTCCTCTATCGGCTCCGGGACAGGCTGGGCTTTACCCTGGCCGCCGCCCACTACAACCACCGACTGCGGGGCGCGGAGTCCGACCGGGACCAGCGGTTTGTGGAGCAGTTTATCCAGCTGTGCTGCGGGGAGCACCGCCGCCCTGATGGGCATGTCCTGCCCGCCGTTCCCCTGTATACCGGCTCGGGGGATGTGGACGGGCAGGCCCGTTGCCGGGGGACGGGCATCGAGGAGACCGCCCGGGACATGCGCTACGCCTTCCTCCGCCAGGCGGCGGCGGAGGCGGGGGCCAACCTCATCGCCACCGCCCACACCGCCAGCGACAACGTGGAGACCATTTTGTTCCACCTGGCCCGGGGCTCCGGCCTGCGGGGGCTGGGGGGCATCCTCCCCAAGCGGGATAACATCATCCGCCCCCTGCTCACCGTCACCCGGCCTCAGGTGGAGGACTACCTGCGCCGGCACTCCCTGCCCCACATGGAGGACAGCTCCAATCAAAACGACGACTACACCCGCAACCGCATCCGCCACCAGGTGCTCCCGGTGCTGGAGGACATCTCCCCCGGCTTTCCAGGGCGGATGGCGGACACCGCCGCCCTGCTCCGGGCGGACGAGGCCTGTCTCACCGGGCTGGCCCGTCAATTGGCGGATCAGGCCCTTCCGGCGGACGGCGGCGGGCTGACCATCGGCGCGGATGTGATTGCCTCCGCCCCCGCCCCCATCGCCAGCCGGGCCCTCCGGCTGCTGCTGGGCCGGCTGTGGGGGGGCGATCAGAACTGCTCCGCTGTCCACCTCGGCTCCCTGCTGAAGCTGTGCCGGGGGGACGACCCCTCCGGGGAAATCTGTCTCCCCCACAACACCAACGCCCGGCGCTCCTACGGTGCGCTTCTGCTGGTCCCCCGGCTGGGTCCCATCCCCCTGAGAGAGGGCGCGCTGCCCCTCCCCGGCCGGCTGGACTGCGGCCCCTGGCAGGTATCCTGTCAGATGGAGGACTACGGCGGTCAGCCCCAGGGGCCCTGGGAATTCTGGCTGGACCGGGCGGCTGTCCCCGCGCTGGCGCTGCGCGCCCGGCGCACCGGCGACCGGCTCACCCCGCCGGGGCGGCTGGGCAAGACGGTGAAAAAGTGGATGATCGAGGCCAAAATCCCCCGCTTCCAGCGGGAGGTGCTGCCCGTCCTCCAGTGTGACGGCCGAATTGCCGCCGTGGCCGGACTGGGTCCCGACCGGGCCTTCGCACCCAGGGAGGGGCAGAAGGCGTGGCATATCGTGATCAACTCTGTGGAATAGACGCCTTCTGTAGGGGCGGACATTGTCCGCCCGTGGTAAATACGGGCGCACGGTGTGCGCCCCTACAGGCTGTCTTCAATACTCAAAAAAGAGAGGAAGAAAATTTCCATGTTAGAGAAGGACATTCAGGAGATATTATTTACAGAGGAACAGCTGAAAAACCGGGTAAATGAGATCGCCAGGCAGATTGAGGCGGACTACGCCGGCAAGGAGATCATGCTGATCAGCGTGCTCCGGGGCTCCTTCGTCTTCATGGCTGACCTGTGCCGGGCCATCGACCTGCCCTGTACCCTGGACTTCATGTCCGTGTCCTCCTATGGCAAGGGCACCAGCTCCAGCGGCCAGGTGCAGATTACCAAGGACCTGTCGGAGGATATCACCGGCCGCAATGTTATCGTGGTGGAGGACATTCTGGACAGCGGCAACACCCTGAGCTATCTGCTGAACATCCTGAACCACCGCAAGCCCGCCTCGGTCCGCCTGTGCGCCCTGCTGGACAAGCCGGAACGCCGCACCAGGCCGGTGGACCTGCACTACTGCGGCTTCACCATCCCGGACGCCTTTGTGGTGGGCTACGGCCTGGACTACGCCGAAAAATACCGCAACCTGCCCTACATCGGCATTTTAAAGCCGGAGGTTTACGGGGGATAATGATCGCAGGGGGCGGCCTCTGCGCCGCCCCGCTCTGCCGCCGGGATTTTCCGGGGCGGCATGGAGACCGCCCCCTACAGGAAAGGAATCTTGCCTATGAGACGCTTTGGCCCCCGGGATATCACCTTGTACTTGCTGCTGGGACTGATGATTTTTTTCGCCGTTTCCACGCTTCAGCAGATGGACCGGGCAAATACCCCTACCTACAGCCAGATACGCACCCTGTTCCTCCAGGAGCAGGTGGAATACTTCACTCTGGAGGACAACACCCTCACCCTGACCCTCCGGGGACAGGACGGAACCGGCTCTCCCGTCCACATCACCTGCCGGGTGGCCAATCCCACCCTCTTCTACGACGACATGCGGGACCTGGTCAACCAGCAGCTGGAGTCCGGGGTGCTGAAGGGCTACGACTATCCCCCGGGAGTTGAGAGCTCCTGGTGGTACAACCTGATCCCCTATCTGGTGGCGGCGGCGGTGCTGTGCCTGTTCTGGTACCTGATGATGCGCCAGCGGGGGGCGGCCAGCGGCGGCGGAAGCGCCCCCGGGGCCGGCAGGTTCAGCCACGCCCGCACCCGTACCCTCTCCGACCAGGGGAAGAAGGTCACCTTTGACGACGTGGCCGGGGCGGACGAGGAGAAGGAGGAGCTCCAGGAGATTGTGGAGTTCCTCCGGGACCCCCAGAAGTTCACCTCCCTGGGGGCTCGCATACCCAAGGGCGTGCTGCTGGTGGGCCCCCCGGGCACCGGCAAGACCCTTATCGCCAAGGCGGTGGCCGGCGAGGCCGGGGTACACTTTCTGTCCATCTCCGGCTCCGACTTTGTGGAACTGTATGTGGGCGTGGGCGCGGGCCGGGTCCGGGACCTGTTCGACCAGGCCAAGAAGGACGCCCCCGCCATCGTGTTCATCGACGAGATCGACGCCGTGGGCCGTCAGCGGGGGGCCGGCCTGGGGGGCGGCCACGATGAGCGGGAGCAGACCCTGAACCAGCTGCTGGTGGAGATGGACGGCTTTGCCACCAACGAGGGCGTGATTGTGCTGGCCGCCACCAACCGGCAGGACATCCTGGACCCCGCCCTCCTGCGGCCCGGCCGGTTTGACCGGCAGATCTACGTGGGTCTGCCCGACATCAAGGGCCGGGAGGAGATTCTCAAGGTCCACGCCCGCCAGAAGCCCCTGGCCGAGGACGTCTCCCTCCGGGACGTGGCCAAGGCCACCTCCGGCTTCACCGGGGCCGACCTGGAGAACCTGCTCAACGAGGCGGCCCTGCTGGCCGCCCGGGCCGACCGGCGGTTTATCCTCATGTCCGACCTCCACGAGGCCATGCTGAAGGTCATCGCCGGCCCGGAGAAGCGCAGCCGGGTGGTCACCGACCACGCCCGCAGGCTCACCGCCTACCACGAGGCGGGCCACGCCGTGGTCATCCATGAGCTGTCCACCGCCGACCCGGTCCATCAGATCACCATTATCCCCCGGGGCCAGGCAGGGGGCATGACCATCTCCCTTCCCGACGAGGACAGGGCCTACCAGTCCAAACAGGAGCTCACCGAACAGATCGCCCGCTGTCTGGGGGGGCGCGTGGCCGAGCAGCTGGTACTGGGGGATATTTCTACCGGTGCGGGCAGCGATATCCAGCGGGCCTCCGCCATCGCCCGGAATATGGTTATGCGCTACGGCATGAGCGACAAGCTGGGCAGCGTCACCTTTGAGAGCGGCCACGACGAGGTGTTCATCGGCCGGTCCATGGCCCAGGCCAAGAGCTACTCCGAGGAGGTAGCCGCTATTATTGATGAGGAAGTCCGTTCGCTCATCGACGGGGCCTACGCCCGGTGCGAGGAGATCCTCACCCGCTGCCGCCGGGAGCTGGAAATCACCGCCCGGTACCTTTTGGACCACGAGGTGATGGACGGCGAGGTCTTCGCCAAGGTGTTCGACGACCCCCAGGCCGAGGAGCTAGCCCCCTACCGTCAGGCTGAATTCTAAATTTTTCCCGTTCTGGCCTAAATTCGGAAATTTTCCCCTTTACAAAAAAGCTCAAAGGTGCTATACTAACATAGCTCCTTTGAGATATGCGTCCGTAGTTCAATTGGATAGAGCGTCAGATTCCGGTTCTGAATGTTGGGGGTTCGAGTCCCTTCGGGCGTGCCATGATAAGTTGACAAACTCCAAGGTCAAAAAGTGACCCGATTTAGGAGTTTGTCAGCTTTTTTATGCTTATCAGCACTATTGAGATATTAGCAAGGTATGTGGAGGGACTCGAACTCTTGACTATTAACAATAGCCTTATGGATTTGGTACAGCTTTCGGGCTGTGCCTTTTGCTATTTAGAATTGAAATTTGGAGAGGAATATGTTATCATGGAACTAACAAAAAGTGAGCAAATTCGAGCTGGACTCCGAAAGAGTTTTCAGAGTGGCTCATCTGCTAAGGCATCGACCGTCTGCTACGGCTACCGGCTTACCGCATCCGGTGAATTGGTCGTATACCCTATGGAGGCTGTCATCGTGTTCTATATCTTTAAACGCTTTGAAGCTGGCGACAGCTACGGAAAGATTTCCTCCACATTGGCCGATATGGAAATTGTTTCTCCCACGGGCAAAGCTGTCTGGAGCCGGGAAACAATTTCAAAACTCTTGGCAAATGAGAAATATATGGGGGATGTTATCTTAGAGCCTGTTTAAAATCTTCTAATGAGGATGGCAATGAGGGCAAACGTGAGAATCTGAGCAGAAATATAAAGTTTGCGTTCACAATTTTTCCAAAGTCTGCGGAATTTGTCGAGCCAGCCGAA
>CATNCS010000043.1 GCA_950097245.1 uncultured Oscillospiraceae bacterium
CCATAATCACGGCGGCAATAATCAGGTTCCGGGAGTTGGTGAAGTCCACCCGGTTCTCCACCACATTGCGCACGCCGATGGCGGAGATCATGCCATAGAGGATGAAGGACACCCCGCCGATGATGGCGGTGGGGATGGAGTTGATGACGGCGGCGAACTTGGGGGAGAAGGACAGCACCACCGCGTAGACGGCGGCCAGGCGGACCACCTTGGGGTCGAAGACCTGGGACAGCTCCAGCACACCGGTGTTCTCGCCGTAGGTGGTGTTGGCGGGGCCGCCGAACATGCCCGCCAGGGAGGTGGCAATCCCGTCGCCGATGAGGGTGCGGTGGAGGCCGGGGTCCTCAATGAAGTTCTCCTCCACGGTGGCCGAAATGGCAGACATGTCGCCGATGTGCTCCATCATGGCGGCAATGGCGATGGGGGCCATGACCAGGACGGCGGTGAGGTCAAACCTGGCCAGCACAAAGGGCTGGAGGCCCACGGTGTCGGCGGCGGCCACGCCGGCAAAATCCACCTGGTTTGTCACCAGGGCCACCACATAGGGCACCAGCACCCCCAGCAGGATGGGGATGATCTTCACCATGCCCCTGCCCCAGATGTTGGCCGCCACGATCACAGCGATGGACAGGATGGCCAGCCACCAGTTGGTGGAGGCGTTGTTGATGGCGCTGGGAGCCAGGGACAGTCCAATGAGGATGATGATGGGCCCGGTGACCACCGGGGGCAGGAAGCGCATCACCTTGTGGACCCCCAGGGCCTTGATAAGCCCGGCCAGCACCAGATAGAGCAGTCCGGCCACCACAATGCCCCCCAGGGCATAGGGCAGCTTTTCCTCACCGGACATGCCGGCGTAGATTCCGGAGTTCAGCTCGGCCACAGCGGCGAAGCCCCCCAGGTAGGCGAAGGAGGAGCCCAGGAAGGCGGGCACCTTAAATTTGGTGCACACATGGAAAAACAGGGTGCCCACGCCGGCAAAGAACAGGGTGGTCTGGATGGACAGGGGCAGTCCGTAGCCCTGGACCAGAATGGGCACCAGCACGGTGGCCCCAAACATGGCGAACATGTGCTGAAGGCCCAGAATCAGCATCTTGGGCAGGCCCAGCTGCCGGGCGTCGCGGATGGGTTGGTTGTTGTTCATTTCGTTCTCCTTTCTCTCACGCACAAAAAAAGACGATTCCCAATGAATCGTCAACAGCAAATAGAAGCGAGGGCGCCGTCAAGGGTACGGTGAACAAACGTCAGTGCGGACATGGCGATCCCTCCTTTTCTATCCGAATTATTATAGCAGAAACCGCCCGGCTTCGCAAGGGGAACCGGGCGGTTTTTTTACTTTTGGCAATTTCTACAATTTTCTCCCTCTTCCCGCCCACAGGTCGGCCCCGATCAGAGCCCCGCACCACACCAGCAGCAGCGCCAGAATCAGGAGGGCGCAGTTGCGGAAGAAGTCCTGGGGGAGAAAGAGGATGATGGGGTCGGTCTGCCAGTCAAAGATCCAGTTGTCTTTTCCCGGGAAAAAGATGCTGTGAAAGATGACAAAGGCCCGGTCGAAGTCCAGGGCGGCCAGCCCGCCCACAATCAAAAAGGAGGCCCCCAGACCCGTTGCCGCCCAGAAGCCGGGGCCGCGGCTCAGGAACCGGTAGGGGCGCACCTTTCCCATCAGGCACCAGCCCAGCAGAAATCCCAGTCCCACAACGGACAGCTTCAACACCCGCAGGTCCAGCAGGAACAGCCCCCGCACGTCGGCGAAGTGGTCCGCCCCGGACCGGGAGAAGGCCAGCACTCCGGCGGAGAAGTCCTCCCGCTTGCCCAGGCAGAAGTCCATCATCTCGTCGTAGGCGGTTTTGATCTCCCTCTCCGTCAGGCCGTAGTTCTCCAGATGCATGGGGCCGATGTGGGCGTAGTAAAAGCTCCGGCACAGCAGGGGTACGGCGATGGAGCCCGTCAGCACAACCAGGGCGGTTAAAACGGACAGAAGTACGGACAGGATTTTGCTGGTTTTCATGGGTCTGACCTCCGGTCATTCTCTGTAGGGGCGGATATTATCCGCCCGTTCTGTCTATGCACGTTTTTGCGGGCGGATACTATCCGCCCCTGTATCATACCACACATTCCCCTCCCGCGCAATCAAAAAGCGGGCCCGTGACGGGCCCGCTTTCTGCTCTGTTGGATGGAACAGGGTAATTTAAGCTTTCTTCTTGCCGCCGAAGATGGTCTGGATACCCTCAATGGCCAGAACCACGGCCAGGACCACCAGGACCAGGGCCAGGATGCCCTGAACATAGGTGGCGAAGGCGGCGGTGCCGGCGAAGATGGCCTTGAAGCGGCTCATGATGGTCTGGCACAGGGAGCAGATGGTGACCACCAGCATGAACACCATAGGAATGTAGAACATCTTGTTGTTCTTGCCGATGTTGCCCAGCCAGGCACAGACGGCCAGCAGGCCCAGACCCGCCAGCAACTGGTTGGCGGCGCCGAACAGGGGCCAAATCACAGTGTAGCCGTTCATGCCCAAGGTGACGCCCAGCACCACAGTGATGGCGGTTGCCACGTAGGGGTTGGCCAGAGTGGCCTTGATGCCCGTCACGTCCTTATAGGTCTGCCCGGGCTCCAGCCAGAACTCCTGGAACATATACCGGGCCAGACGGGTGGCGGTGTCCAGAGAGGTCAGGCAGAAGGCGGAGACGGTGAGAATCAGCAGGGTGCGCACAGTGGACTCAGCGCCGGCCAGACCGGGGATGGTGGCTACCATGCCGGCCAGGCCGTTGGCGAACACCTGGGTGGGGGTGCGGAGGAAGCCCTCCTCCCCGAAGTTCAGTGAGTAGCGGTTCCAAACAAAGGCCACGGCGCACAGGGAGATCAGGGCCAGGGCGCACTCAATGAGCATGCCGCCGTAAGCGATGGGCTTGGCGTCCCGCTCGTGGTCCAGCTGCTTGGCGGTGGTGCCGGAGCCCACCAGAGAGTGGAAGCCGGAGATGGCGCCGCAGGCGATGGTGATGAACAGGGCGGGGAACACGGTGCCCAGGGAGGCGGGGTCGCCCTTGGCGTTGACGGTCATGGTGTCGGTCCAGCCGGTGAAGGCGGGCATAGCCAGATTGGTGTTCTGGCCCATGAGGCCGGCGCCCACAATGCCCACAAAGGCAATAATCATCATGCCGTACAGCAGGAAGGAGCTGAGGTAGTCACGGGGCTGGAGCAGAATCCACACCGGGGCCACCGAGGCGATGAGGATGTACACGCCGATAATCCACATCCATGTGCTGTTGCTCAGGTAGATGGGGTGGAAGTTCAGGCCGATAATCAGGCAGAGCACGATGCCGATGACGCCCACCACAGTGGCCACGGACAGGGGCGCGCCCCGGCGGTAGACACACAGGCCGAAGACAATGGCCATCACGATAAACAGGATGGACACCATGGCCACGGAGGCGTTGGCCTCAGAGGCGGCCACATCCAGCACGCCGTCCTTATAGGTAGCCTGGAAGGTGCCGGCCACGATGGCGGCAAAGGCGGCCACCACCAGGATCAGGGTCAGGTAAGAGAAGATCAGGAAGAGCTTCTTGGCCCGCTTGCCGATGTTGGCGGAGATGACCTCGCCGATGGACTGTCCCTTGTGGCGGATCGAGGCGAACAGAGCGCCGTAGTCATGGACGGCGCCAAAGAAGATGCCGCCGATCAACACCCACAGCACCACGGGGACCCAGCCGAAGACGGCCGCCTGGATGGGGCCGTTAATGGGGCCGGCGCCGGCGATGGAGGAAAAGTGGTGGCCCATCAGGACGGGAGCCTTGGCAGGGACGTAGTCCATGCCGTCCTCCAGCTCATGAGCTGGCGTGGTCTTGCTGTCGTCCACGCCCCACTGCTTGGCCAGCCAGCTGCCGTAGAACACATAGCCCACGATCAGAATGGCGCAGCCAACTAGAAGTACCAGTACTGCATTCATAAATGTTTTCTCCTCTCCTTAATGATTTGCAGAGATGATGCGGTCCGTCAGCCGTTTCAGGTCCTTTGCCAGGGCTTTCCCGGCCCGGTTGGCGGTGATTTCGCCGGTGGACAGGTCCACGGCGGCTATTCTTAACTCCATCCATCCATGGAGCGATAGCTTAAATTCCCGGTGCCGCTTCAGCTTTTTCAGCCGGGCCAGGGCATCCGGTCGGGCGCTGTCATACAGCACCACAGCGGTGAGATAGGTGTACATATGCTGTGCGTGGGGATGTACCCGGGGCTCGCCGTCGGCCAGGGTGCGGCGGAAAATTTCCTCCACCGCGGCTTCATCCAGCTCTCCTGCGTCCCACAGGTAGAGGTACTCGTGATTCTCCGCCGCCCACAGCTCCGCCTTTTTTACCAGCACATACTGGCTGTCCCGCACGTGAAAGGAGCACAGTGCCTTCAGAGCTGTGCCGTCGTCAATCTCTTCCACGTCGAAATAGGCGGCGTAAGCCTTTTTCAGGTCCTGAACGACCCTCTCGCTCAACTGGGACACAGGTCTTCCTCTCTTTCTCCCCGCTTTTGGCGGAACTTTATGAATAAACTGTGAAGCAAGGTAATCATACCAGATTGCCCCCTCTTTTTCAAGAAAAAACGTTGGTGGATATGCACAAAATATGGATTTTAATTTAACGCTTTTTCGCCCTGATACATAGTAGCGCTAAAGTGCCCGGCGTTGACAAGCGGGCAGCAATCCAGTAAAATAGCCAGCAAAGGAAGGTGATCCCCTTGGACAACGAAAAAATTTCTCTGTCCGCCCAGTGGAAAACGTGGGGCCGGCTGGCTGTCCCCTCCCTGTTCCTGCTGGGGGTCATCTACTGCGAGGAGCTGTTCCTCAAGCTCTACTGCTTCCGCGCCCTGACGGTGGAGGGCGCCTTCTTCACGTTTCTGTTCACCGTTCCGGTGGCGCTGCTGCTGGGCCTGCTGTGCGGGAGCCTGTCCTCCGGGCGGGGCCGCATTCTGCTGGTGCTGTGCACCGGGCTGGTCTCCCTGTGGATTGGCACTCAGCTGGTCTATTTCCACATGTTCAAAACCTTCCTGTCCCTGTTTTCCCTGACTAAAATGGCTATGGTAGCCAAGTCCTTCGGCGAGACGGCGGTGGGCAACGTGCTGGCCAGCTGGTTCCCCATCTCCGTGATGGCGGCACCTACGGTGCTGGCCTGGATCTTCCGGGCCCGGCTGGTCCCCGACGGGCCTGACGCCGGCAAGGGGCGGCGTCTCCGGTGGGCGGCCATGGCCGCCGCCGTTCAGCTGGTCTCTATGGGACTGGTGCTGCTGTGCGGCGGCGGGGTGCTCTCCCTGCGGTACATCTACTACCGCACCGCCTCTCCGGAGCTGGAGGTGCAGAACTTCGGGGTCTTCACCCAGACTCAGCTGGAAATCAGCCGGGTGCTCTTTGGCATCAAGCCGGACAGCCCGGATATCTCCACGGAGCCCGAGCCGGACAAGGCGCCCCCCGACCTGGAGCCCACCCTGCCCCCGGAGGACGATCCGCCCCCCTCCCGGGAGGACGTCTTCCGCCCGGAGGTCATCCCCGGCTACCACACCCTGCCCATCGGCTTTGACGCCCTCATCGCCGGCGAGGAGGACGAGGGGCTGAAAAGCGCCCATCTGTGGTTCTCCCAGCGCACCCCCACCCCGGAAAACCTGTGGACGGGCTACTTTGAGGGCAAAAATCTGGTGTGGATTGTGGCGGAGGGCTTTTCCACCTTGGCCATGGACCCCCAGCGCACGCCCACCCTGTGGAAGCTGTCCCACCAGGGCTTCGTCTTTGACAACTTCTACACCCCCCTGTGGGGACTGTCCACCTCCGACGGGGAGTACGTCACCACCACCGGGCTCATCCCCAAGCCCGGCGTCTGGAGCTACTCCCTGTCCTCGGAAAACTATATGCCCTTCGCCCTGGGCCGCCAGTTCCGCAAGGAGGGGTACAAAACCTACGCCTTCCACAACTACCTCTATAACTACTACGACCGGGACAAGTCCCACCCCAACATGGGCTACGACTACTACGCCCTGGGCCAGGGGCTGGAGCTGGAGTCGGGGGACAGCTTTCCCCCCTCCGACCTGGAGATGATGGAGAAGATCGTCCCCATGTTCGTCAATGAGGACAAATTCTCCGTCTACTGCCTCACGGTCAGCGGCCACCTGACCTATACCCTGGACACCAACGCCATGTCTGTCCGCCACTGGGACGCGGTAGAGGACCTGCCCTACAGCCAGGAGGTGCGGTGCTATCTGGCCTGTCAGCTGGAGCTGGAGCTGGCCATGGAGAGCCTGCTCCGCCAGCTGGAGGAGGCGGGCAGGCTGGACGACACGGTGATCGTCCTGTCCGCCGACCACTACCCCTACGGCCTCACCGACGAGCAGTACAGCGAGCTGCTGGGCCACGAGGTGGACCCGGTGTTTGAGATCTTCCAGAACACCCTCATCCTCTGGAGCGGCGACATGGAGGGCACCGCCGTCCATGTGGACAAGTACTGCTCCTCCCTGGACGTGATGCCCACCCTGTCCAACCTCTTCGGCCTGGACTACGACTCCCGGCTCATTATGGGCTCAGACATCCTGTCCGGGGAGGACCCCCTGGTCATCTTTGCCAACTACAGCTTTATCAACCGGGAGGGCTACTACAACTCCATCACCGACCAGTTCACCCGGTGGGACGGGGAGGAGCCCGACCTGGAGGCGGTGGCCGGAATGGTGGCCGAGGTGCAGAACCGGGTGGCCTACTCGGGCACGATTCTGGACACCGATTACTACCGCCTGGTCCTGGAGCATGCAGGTATGATCGGCCCCTGAATACAACCCTGGGAGAGAAGAGGGCAGGACAGACCGGAATGGTCTGCCCTGCCCTTTTTATCCTGCGCGGTCTCCGCTCTGACAGGCCTGAAAAAATGCCACAGGAGCGCGCGATACCATATGGTTTCTGAATCAAATCACATCATGGGAAAGTATATCAAATTCTATGGGGTCGTCCAGCTTTAAAAATTCTGCCTCCAGGTCCAGGCCCATGTAATCATCTTCCTTTCCACCCTCATCGCCAGTGAGGTGGAGAGAGAGAAGAATCTGATAATATCGGGTGATCTCCGGGCTGTCCATGGGGAGCCACTCTTCCAGCCACTCCTTTCCGTTGTGGTGCTTGTGTCGCAGACGTCCATCCTTGATGTGGTAGGCCCGATAGCTTTTATCTCGATAAATGTAGCCATAGGACACATCCCCCACATAGTAATTCCCGGTGAGGTATCGGATATCGGGGAAGGAGTCCACCTCAGACATGAGGGCATCACTGTTGGGGTCCAGATAGTTCCGCCAGAGGATCGCCTCAGCCAGGGACAGCATCTCATCCCAGCGGGAAGCCAGGGCCTGATACTCCTCCCGGGTAATACTATCATCCAGCTTGATACGCGGCTTCATCCTGTCCTCCCAGGTGATGTATGTGTTTTCGGTGTTCTCCTTTTCAAAGACGATCTGGTGGGGATGAACGCCCTTTTTCTGGCGCCGGGAATGCTTGAAAAAATCCATTTATAGCGGCCTCCTTTTTACAGCTCTTGTCCAAATCCCGGTTGGTTGCTGCGGCTATTATAAAACAGCATCCGTTGAAAAGCAATTCATTTCTCCAGACGTCGGCTCCCATATAAGGTACCTCCAGCCGGCGGGCCCTGTTTTTCTAAAAACCGGCAGGGCCCCCGGAACAACCGGAGGCCCTGTCGGCAAAAAGAAGGGAGGTGTGTGATATGATAAACCGTCGGCAGACGGGAGTTTTTGGTCTGCCGCGCCGGGGCAGAGGCCCACAGGACGGCAGTGGGATGGGCACGCCCGCGCCCGGGGAGAAAATATTTCCGACGCACTGCACAGGCCATCGGACCGTGAGGCAGCGGCTGCCGCCCCGGAGGAAATCAGATCGGTTCCTTGATCTGTCCATAGGATACCACCCTCTCCCCCGTCAATCTTCACCAGACTTGGAACTTTTTGTGAAGAATGTGTAAATAAGGCCGGGACGGTTTCCACCGTCCCAGCCATTTTTACATATCGTGTCCTTCTCGCTTCATCCGCATCTCCAGGCTGTCGGCCATAGGGTCCTGGGCGTTGGTGGCGGTGTCGGTGCGGTTCTGGCCGGCGATGGGGGCGGAGCCCCGCAGGTCCCGGCCGGTGCGCGGGTCCCGATTCTTCTGCTGCTTGGGCTTGCTCATAGGGTAAGACCTCCTTATTTCAGATGGCCCTATTGTGCCCCGGAACCTGGAAAATATTCTGACAAGCGGGTCGGCCAGGGGGCCGACCCCTACAGGCAGTGTGTAGGGGCCGCCGCCTTCGGCGGCCCAATACTAACGCTCTAACCGCCGCCGTCACTTACCGCGACGCCACCGCCTCGGCCACCCGGATGCCGTCCACCGCGGCGGAGACGATGCCCCCGGCATAGCCCGCCCCCTCGCCGCAGGGGTAGAGGCCCCGGAGAACGGACTGGAATGTCCCGTCCCTGAGGATACGCACCGGGGAGGAGGACCGGGTCTCCACCCCGGTGAGAACTGCGTCGGGGTTGGCAAAGCCGTGGAGCTTCCGGTCCAGCAGGGGGAGGGACTGTCCCAGGGCGCCGGTGACGTAATCGGGCAGGCAGGGCCCCAGGTCCGTCCAGGCCACCCCCGGGCGGTAGGTGGGGATAACCGCTCCCGGCCCCTCTGAGGGCCGGTTTTTCAAAAAGTCCTCCACCCGTTGGGCGGGGGCCGCAAACCCTCCTCCCCCCAGGCGGAAGGCCACCCGCTCCCAGGTCTCCTGAAAGCGGACGCCGGAGAGCACATCCTCCCCGGGGAAGTCCTCCGGACCCACCCCCACCAGCAGCCCGCCGTTGATGTTTTCTCCGTCCCGCGCCCGCAGGCTCATGCCGTTGGTGACCACACCCCCCTGTTCCGAGGCGGCGGCCACCACCTGCCCCCCGGGGCAGACGCAGAAGGTGAAGGCCGACCGGCCGCAGGGCAGGTGGCAGGCCAGCTTGTAGTCGGAGGGGGGCAGGCGCTCCCAGGCCGGGCCGTACTGGCTCAGGCTGATGTCCCGCTGGCGGTGCTCAATGCGCACCCCCACAGCAAACTTCTTTTGCTCCATGGGCACTCCGGCCCTGTGGAGCATGGCGAAGGTGTCCCGGGCGGAGTGGCCGGGGGCCAGAATGAGGGCGTCCGCCGCCAGGAGATAGCGGCCCTGAGGCCCCTCCACCTCCACCCCGGCCAGGGCGCCTCCGCTCACCGTCAGTCCGGTAAGCTTATGCCCAAAGCGGACGTCGCAGCCCAGAGAGATCAGCTTGCTCCGGATGGTCTTCACCACCTCCCGAAGGACGTCGGTGCCGATGTGGGGCTTGTGGGAGTACTTCACGTCGGCGGGGGCCCCCGCCTCCACCAGAGCCTCCAGCACGGCGGAAATCCGGGGGTCGTGGGTGCCGGTGGTCAGCTTGCCGTCAGAGAAGGCGCCGGCCCCTCCCTCGCCGAACTGGACGTTGGAGCCCTCGTCCAGCGCCCCGGTGGCCCAGAAGTCCCCCACATCCAGAGTGCGCCGGTCCATGTCCCGGCCCCGCTCCAGAATGATACAGGGCAGGCCGTGACCGGCCAGAAGCAGGGCGGCAAACAGGCCCGCCGGGCCCATCCCCACCACCACCGGGGGAAGAGGGGATTTTCGTTTCACCTCCGGAAAGGTATAGGGAACCCGCTCCACCGGGGTGATATTCCGCCCCGGGGCGGCCTTCAGCACAGCCGCCTCGTCGGGCAGGGAGACCTCCACCGTATAGACGTAGTGGACGTCGTTCTTCTTCCGGGCATCGATGGACTGGCGGACAACCTCCAGCTCCCCCAGCGCTCCGGGGCGCACCCCCAGGGCCTCCGCCGCCCGCCGGCGCAGCTGATCCATATCCCCGCCCACGGGCAGAGTCAGATTCCCGATCCGCAGCATGGCCATCCCTCCTGTCATTTTGCCCTATCTTATCATAAAAGCGGCCCCAGGGGAAGGGGAAAGGTTGCCCTTCCTCTACAAATTTCGACAATTTTCACAAAAAATCTTGCCTAACCCTATATTTATACTCCATTATTTTTGTCAGGGAGAATTTTCCACCCGTTCCGGTGGAATTCTACCCATATATAAAGACATGGAGGTAAATCACTATGGCAAGAAAGACTGTGGAGCGCAACATTTCCTACGACGACCAGCGGAAGATCTACTATGTGAGCATGGACCTGGGCAAGGACAAGGAGGGCAAACGAATCAAGCGGTATCAGACCTACCGCACCCTGTACGCCGCCCGGCAGGGTCTGCGGGGCTTTCTTACCCACCGGGAGGAGGAGCTGCGCACCCCCAAGCACGACATGACCCTGGGGGACTGGCTGGAGAGCTGGATGGAAACCATTGTGCGGCCCACCCGGGCGGAGACCACGGTGTACGGCTACCAGAAGATCATCGACAACCACCTGGCCCCCGCCCTGGGGGACATTCCCCTGCTCAAGCTCACCCCCATGGACATCCAGCAGTACTACATCCAGGTCCAGCAGAACGCCAACCTGTCAGGCAACACCCTGCGCCGGCACCACGACCTGCTGTCCTCCGCCCTGCGCTCGGCGGTGCGCCAGGACAAGCTGCTGGTCTCCCCCATGGACCGGGTGGAGCCTCCCCGGGCCAAGCAGAAGGAGGCCTCCTACTACCGCCCGGAGGAGCTGAAGCGGCTGTTCACCCTGGTGGAGGGCCATCCGCTGGAGCTGTGCGTGAAAATGGCGGGCAGCCTGGGACTGCGCCGGGAGGAAATCTGCGGGCTGAAGTGGGAGTGCGTCGACTACCAGCGGCAGCTGCTCTATATCAAGGAGGCCCGCACCGCCTTCGGGGCCACCATCGTCCAGAAGGAGACCAAAACCCGCTCCTCGGTGCGCACCCTGTTCCTCCCCGACGACGTGGCCCGGCTGCTCCATATGGAGCAGGCACGGCAGATGGAGCTGTACCGCTCCGGCAAGCTGAAGGAAATCAGCCAGTTTGTGGTGCTGGACCACAAGGGCTATCCCTACTCCCCCAACGCCCTGTCCCTGGCCTTCACCCGGTTCGTCAAGAAAAACAACCTGCCCCGGGTCACCCTCCACGGCCTGCGCCACTCCTTCGCCACCGTGGCCTCCTTCCAGGGGGTGCCCCTGTTTGACATCGGCAAGGCTTTGGGCCACGCCACCCCCGCCACCACCGGCAAAATATACACCCACCTGGTGGACCACACCCATGAGGAGACCCTGATGAAGGTGTCTGACGCCTTGAAGTAATTTTTCCTGTAGGGGGCGGGCTCTGTCCCGCCCCGCTTTTTCAATTTCCGCTCTGTTTTCAGCGGGGCGGCGCAGAGGCCGCCCCCTACTTGCGAAAACAGCGCGAATGTAGTAGGGGCCGCCGCCCTCGGCGGCCCACTAAAATGCAACGCCTCCCCTGGTTTCGGGCCGCCCAGGGGGCCGCCCCCTACTTGCTAAAACAGATGAAATGTAGTATGATGTACCAGACAAAAAATCGCCAACCGGCGAAAGGAGAGATATTTATGTGGTTTGACGAGGCAGTCATCTATCAAATTTACCCTCTGGGTCTGTGCGGCGCCCCGGCGGAGAACGACGGGAAAACAGAATCCCGCATCCTGCGCCTGCTGGACTGGGTGGACCATATCAAAAAAACCGGGGCGGACACCGTCCTGCTCAACCCGGTCTTCGACAGCGACCGCCACGGCTACGACACCCGGGACTACTTCCATACAGACCCCCGCCTGGGGACCGATGAGGACCTGGCCAAGGTGTGCCAGGCCTTCCACGACGCCGGGCTGCGGGTGATGCTGGACGGGGTGTTCAACCACGTGGGCCGGGGCTTCTGGGCCTTCAAGGACGTGCAGGAGAAGAAATGGGACAGCCCCTACAAGGACTGGTTCCACATGAACTTCGACGGCAACACCAGCTACAACGACGGCTTCTGGTACGAGGGCTGGGAGGGCCACAACGAGCTGGTGAAGCTGAATCTGTGGAATCCGGCGGTGGTCCAGCACCAGTTCGAGGCCATCCGCTCCTGGGTGGACCGCTTCGGCATCGACGGCCTGCGGCTGGACGTGGCCTACTGCCTGCCCCCGGAGTACCTGAAGCAGCTGCGCTCCTTCGCCAACTCGGTGAAGCCCGACTTCGTCCTCATGGGCGAGACCCTCCACGGGGACTACAACCGCTGGATGGCTGACGACATGTGCCACTCCGTCACCAACTACGAGTGCTACAAGGGGCTGTGGTCCGCCTTCAACTCCATGAACATGTTCGAGATCGGCCACTCCCTGGCCCGGCAGTTCGGCCCGGAGCAGTGGACCCTGTACAAGGGCAAGCACCTGCTGTCCTTCCTGGACAACCACGACGTGAACCGCATCGCCTCTCAGCTCACCAACCCCGACCATCTGGTTCCCGCCTGGGCCATGGCCTTCGGGATGCCCGGGGTGCCCGCGGTGTACTACGGCAGCGAGTGGGGCATGAAGGGGAGCAAGGGCCACGGCAGCGACGCGGAGCTCCGCCCCGCCCTGGAAAAGCCGGAGTGGAACGACCTCACCACCTGGATTTCCCGGCTGGCGGAGGCCAAAAAGGGCAGTCAGGCCCTGTGCTACGGAGCTTACCGCAACGTGGTGCTCACCAACAAGCAGATCATCTTCGAGCGCAAGTGCGACTCTGAACGGGTGCTGGTGGCCATCAACGCCGATTCCGCCCCCTACACCGCCCACTTCGACGCCGGCTGCGGCATGGCGGTGGACCTGATCTCCGGGGAGAAGCACGACTTCGGCGGCGGCTCTGAGCTGCCCCCCTACAGCGCGTTTTTCTGGAAATGTGAGCGGTAATTCAATAAACAAGGCCCCGCCAACCGGCGGGGCCTGTGCTTATGCCTGTTCCAAACAGGCGTTCAGGCATCTCTGAAATTCTAATCCAGCGTCAGAGAGGTAGTTCCCAATTGCGTGGAGCGCACCAGCATATTGACTCCCCGAGCCGTCCAGTCCCACCACCATCACTTGAATTGCCGCCAGCCCATCGGAGATTCGCTGGGCTGCTTCTTCCAATTCCAGCAGATTGCTTTGAATATCCATCATAACCTCCTTGCATTTCACCAGGAGCTGTGGTATCATCAGATTTACCAGACCTCCTTGGTGTGGTGTTTAGAGTGTTGGATGCTTCTGAGGGCGGCCAGCACTCTATTTTTTGTCCAGCTCAGCTTTTAATAGCTGTACGCCTTTGAGGATTGCCTGCGCTTTCGTGGTTCCCAGTCTATCCGCACACTCCTGAATCATCGCGTATTCATTGGGAGCCAGCCTCAGTTCCAGGCGACCAGTCTTTTTATTGCTGGTTGGACGACCTGTTCTTGGGGACATCTTACCACCTCACTTATGTCCGGACTAATTATATTATATGTCCGGACATATATCAAGTAATTTTTGAAAAAAATAGAAATTGCCCCGCCGGTGGCGGGGCTTGGTTATATATGTCACCCAAATAGAATTGACATGTAATCCTGCCGCCCGTCCAGGACACGAACGACAGAAATCTGTGCTTCATTTTCAATTCGATAGAATACCAACTGCTTAGAAATAATCAGAAAACGCAAATCTGACTCCACATCAAATTTGCCGTTGAGAGGAACTCCCATTCTGGGATTGTCCGCCAAAAGCGATACCCCACGAAGAATAGAGGCTGTCAGCTTTTGAGCGGCTGGTCTATTCTTCAAAACGGTTGAAATATACTCCTCTTTCTGTTTAATATCTCGGAGAGCAGCACTTTTATATTTAATTTTCACCGCTCCACTCCGAACATCTGATAGACTTCATCCTCGGAGTAGGAAATTGGATCGTCTATCCCTTCATCCAGTTCTTTCATCAGCCTGTTCAAAGCCTTCGCTCTAATCATCTCCGCATTGTCCTCCGTAACCTGGAACGGGAACCCCCCTGCATTGAGAGACTGTTGAAAAAACACATTGACCGCATCGGTCAGCGTGAGGCCATTTTTCGCATACACACACTCTAAATTCTGCCGGACTTCTGGGTTAATCCTCATCCGGAACATATCTGTCTTCGCCGCCGAAACCACTTCCATATTGAAACCTCCTTTGATATTGCCATTATAGCATACCCAGGTTCGCGCGTCAATACATGTGGCTACACTGTGGCTACATGTATTGATTCTACGGCTCCCCATACAGCAGCTCAAAGCTCTCGTAGTGGTCGTCGGTGTAGTAGACCAGCCCGTCGTTGGAGAAGACGATGCGCTTGGCCCCTCTGGAATTGTTCCCCGGGGTGTCGATATCGCACTCGGTGTAGGTCCGGCCCTGCTCCCTGGGCAGCAGGCCCTCCCGGTTGCCGAAGCGGGACCCGCCGATGGCGGTGCCCTCGCCGGTGTACCGCTCCACGTTGCCCCCGCTCCAGCCCGCATCCTCCGCCTCGTCCTTGGTGACGTAGTTGTCGGGCAGGTCGCCGTACAGGTGGATGTACAGGGCCACCTCCTCCTTGGAGGTATACCAGCCGTCTTCGTCGACGGACGCGTTGCCCTCATCGCTCTTGCCACTGGGCCGGTTGCCCTCCAGCTCACTGCCGCTGTCCTCGGCGTTGGAGGGGGCCTGACTGCCGTCATGGGCATTCCCGTCCTCCGGGGCGGCAGAGCCGTCCGGAATGACGGCCACGATCACGTCGTTGGAGGCCTCGGGCTCGAAACAGTGGATTTCTGTGCTGGAAACCGCGTCGGGCGCTCCGCCGCAGGCGGTGAGGGTCAGCAGAAGCAGCAGTGACAGCAAAAAGCCGGGAATCCGTCGTTTCATGTCAAATCACTCTCGTTTCATTCTCTTATAGTCCAGATAGTTCTCCAGGATCAGGGAGGCGGCCATGGCGTCCACAATCTTCTTCCGTTTCCGGCCGTCCTTCCCCTGGTTGAACAGAATCTGGTGGGCATCGATGGTGGTGCGCCGCTCGTCCCACAGGATGATCTCCATCCCGGTGACCTCCTCCAGGGCGGCGGCCAGCTCCCGGTAGAGGTCCGCCTTCCGCCCGTCGGTGCCGTCCATGTTTTTGGGAAAGCCCAGCACCACCTCGTCCGGGCGGTGCTCCTCAATCAGCCGGGCCAGCCTGTCCACCACCACCTCCTGCCGCCAGCTGTTGATGGTGGTGGTGGTTCCCACCAGAAAGCCGGTGGGGTCGGAGATGGCCACGCCGGTGTGGGCGTCGCCGTAGTCTATCGCCATAATGCGCATAAAAGCTCCTCCCTCGTAAGGCCTCCCTCCCCAAGGGAGGGGGCCTTTCCCGCATTATACCCGAAAAAACTCCTGAGAGCAACCCTTGACTTCCGTCCTCACAGCCCTCATAATAGAAAAAAAGGGGATGATTGTATGGAATTTTACGCCACCCTGGGCGACCCCTGCGCCAAGCGGGATATCCTAGACAGGATGTTCCAGGCGGGGATGACAGGCATCCGGGTGAATCTGTCCCACACCAGCCTGAAAAAGTGCGCCCCGCTGCTGGAGCGGCTGTACTGGCCCGCCGCCCGGGCCGCAGGGCGGGCGGACGCCCACCTGATTCTGGACCTCCAGGGCCCGGAGCTGCGGGTGGGACAGCTCACCCGGGCCATCTCCCTGCGGGAGGGCAGCGAGCTGCTGCTGGGTGACGGCGGCATCCCTATTCCCCAGACGATCCTCCAGACCGCCCGGCCGGGCCAGCAGATTTCCATTGACGACGGCTCCCTGCTTCTGGAGGTCAAACGGTCCAGCCCCACCGTTCTGCTGTGCCGGGTTGTCCGGGGGGGCGTGCTGCACAGCAAAAAGAGCCTGGCCCTCCTGGGCGCCGGCGTGGACACCCCCACCCTCACAGCTGACGACCTGGAAAATCTGCGCCAGGCGGGAAAATACGGCGTGACACACATCCTCCAGCCCTTCGTCCGGAACCGGCACGACATCGACGTGGTCCGCCAGGCTCTGGATTCCCTGGGCCTGACACAGGTACAGATCATGGCAAAAATCGAGGAGCGGCAGGGCTGCGACCGGCTGGATGAGATTATCAAGGCGGCGGACCAGATCTGCATCGCCCGGGGAGACCTGGGCAACTCCATGCCGCTGTGGAAGCTCCCCGCCGTCCAGAAGGACATCTCCCGGCGATGCCGGGAGGCGGGCAGGCCCTTCTGCCTGGTGACTCAGCTGCTGTGGTCCATGGAGCAGCGCCCCGTCCCCACCCGGGCGGAGGTGAGCGACATCTACAACGGCGTGCTGGACGGCGCCTCCTCCCTTATGCTCACCGGCGAGACCGCCGCGGGAAAGTGGCCGGCACAGGCCATGGAATATCTGGTGAGGACGGCAAACGAGGCCTTACAGGCATAACACAGCGCCGGCCTGCCTCAAAGACCGCTGTGCCGCACAGTCTGCGGCACAGCGGTCCTGCTGTCTACCTGCGTCCTCCCCTTCTCTTCACATCCCTGCGGATGGCCTCCAGGGGGGCCTGGGGCATGGCCCTGGTGGCCCGGAAGGCGGTCACCGCCTCGCTCATCATCTGAAAGTTCAGCTCCGTGCCGGCGCCGTCCGGAATATAGTCCACCGCCCGGTCGGGGGCGATGCCGAACCGGCCCGCCGTCTCCACCGCGTCTATGTTGGCCCCCAGAAAGACAAACTCCCAGCCGTACTTTTTCTCCTCCTCAATCATAGCCCTGACCCTGTCGGCCGTATACTCCCGGCTGGCGTTCTCCTCCCCGTCGGTGATGATAACAAACATCACGTTTTCCGCCCGGTACTCCTCCGCCGTGCTTCTCTGGACGTCTGCCAGCTTCCGGATCGTCCCGCCTATGGCGTCCAGCAGGGCGGTGGAGCCGCCCACCTGGTACTCCCGCTCCGTCATGGGGCTGACGGCCCGAATGTCGATGCGGTCGTGGAGCAGCCGGTACCGGTTGTCGAAGAGGACGGTGGTAATCCGGCACTCCCCGTCCGCCTCCTTCTGCCTGCCGAGCATGGAGTTGAAGCCGCCGATGGTGTCGTGCTCCAGCCCCGCCATGGACCCACTCCGGTCCAGGATGAAGACCAGCTCTGTCAGATTCTTTTTCATAAGAAAACCTCCTGTGTGTTTGATGGCTCTATCATAGCCCGCACAGGAGGGTTTTCGGTCGCCTGCAAAGCGACAAAATCAGGAGCCCAGCAGCGGCTGGTCGTAGGCGAACAGCACCTCGTTGATGGTAAAGATGTCATACTGTCCGTTGACGATGAAGTACTCCACAATGACATCGAATTTGCTGGCGTGGGAGAGGGCGTACCCCGCCCGCTCCAGCAGCGCGTCCGTCTCCTTCAGGCTCAGCTCCAGGGCGACGGCCAGGGCCAGGATGGTGGGCTTTTTGGGCGTGTACCCCTTTCCGGTGCGGATCTTGGAGAACAGCTTGCGGTCCAGGTTGGCCCGCTTGTAGACCTCCACGTCGGTCCGGCCCTTCCGGTCGATAAGGGCCAGCAGGGCCTCGGAGAAGGGCGCATCCAGGTTTTTCATCAGGTCGTCCAGTCCCCGGGCCGGCATGGAGGGGGCCGCCGGTCCGGGCATGGAGGCGCAATAGGGCCGCGCCTCCTCCATAGCCTCCTCCTCCACCCTGAGGAGGGACCGCCTGCCGGTCCGGCTCGCGTCCACATAGTGCTGGTCGATGTAGCTGTCCACCCTGCCCAGCAGGGCCCTGCCGATTAAAAAGGACGACTTGTCGAAGACGGTCAGCCAGACGTCCATGTCGTGGTCCTGCAAAAACTCCACGATGGACTGCCGGGCCACCTCCAGGGCCTCATCCTTGGGGTAGCCATAGATTCCGCTGGAGATGAGCGGAAAGGCGATGCTCCCGCAGCCGTTTTTCTCCGCCAGCTTCAGCGATTCCAGATAGGCGCTGCGGAGCTGTGCCCGGCACTGCCTTTTGTTCCAGCGGCTGTATACAGGGCCCGCCGCGTGAATCACATACCTGGCGGGCAGCCGGAACCCCGGGGTGATGGCCGCCCCGCCGGTCTGGATGGGGCCCGCCCTGTCACAGGCGGCCTGAAGCTGCTCCGCCCCCGCCGCCCGGAAGATCGCCCCGCAGACCCCGCCGCCCATCTGCAGCCGGGTGTTGGCCGCGTTGACGATGGCGTCCACCTCCATTTTTGTGATGTCCTGCCGGACAATAGTAAAGGGCATCGGCGTCACCTGCTTTCCAGTGTCATATAGTATCATTATATCACAACAGGACTATGTGCGAAACGACAAATTGCAGCAATCGCAGATAAAACAATTGAAATTTTCCCCCATTGATGCTATAACCTAGAGAGCGGCTTTACTAGAGAGGGTGATGGCATGGCTCAGCGCTGGGGACATTATCAAGGCGTCCGCTACCGGGGAAAACGGAGGCCCAACTATCTGCTGCGGACTGTCGCCGCCCTGCCGGTCCTCGCAATCATACTCTTCTCCGCCCTTCTGCTGCGTCCGGACCGGGAGGAGCCTCCCTCTGACAGCTCCCTCTCCCGTCTGCCGGACATCTCGGTCATCAGTCCCGGGCAGAGCGCCACGGAGCCCCAGCGGCCCCCGGAGCCCCGGCCGGACCCGGAGCCCGCCGTTGAAAACACCGGATACTTCGAGCTGCCGGTGGAGGGCACCCACGGCATCGCCCTGGTGGACCTCCGGATTTTCGCCGATGAGACGGGAGGGGAGCGGACGGGGGCGGCGCCGGCCGGGACGGCCTTTACCATCCTCGCCGACAGAGAGGAGCGGGTTCTGGCCCGGTTCCAGGACGGGACTCAGGGCTGGGTCGCCAAGGACTGCATCATGGTCAACCTCCCCGATCTCATCCCGTCGATCCTCTACCGCGACAGCAACGCGGAGCGCTCGCTGATGAAAAATCTCGGCTCCGACCTGGAGGGGATCACCGGACAGGTCCTGTATGAGGCAAAGGCCTACAACAAAAAGCTGGAGCGGGAGGAGTACATCATGCCGGTCCAGTACCACATGGCCCGCAAGCTTATGGACGCCCAGCAGCTGGCCAGGGAGCAGAACCTCACCCTAGTCCTCTATGAGGGCTTCCGCCCCTACGACACGCAGACTGCGGTGGCCAACTCCCTGAAGGGACTGGCGGCGGAAAATCCGGATACCCGGGCGTCCATCCAGAAAAACGGCTTTAACATCTCCTACTACATCAACACGGAGCTGTCCAGCCACCAGACCGGTTCCGCAGTGGACGTCAGTCTGGCCCAGGTGGACCGGTGGGAGGAGCGGTCCTATCACGGCAACACGGCATCGGTGCCGGAGGCATATTCGGAGTTCTCCTACGGCGAAATTCTCACCGGCGGACAGGAGGGCGTCCAGTTCTCCTCTAAAGCAAAATACCGGTCACAGCTCCCGGAGGACACCCGCCGCTGGATGCCCACCCCCATGCACGAGCTGTCCTACCTCTCCGGAGCCTTTACCGGCCCCACGGCCACCTACACCCCCGGCGCCTGGAAAACGGCGCTGGAGCAGGGCAAGGTGCAGCACGCCGTCTACTGGACGGCCGGGGCCCAGACCCTTCAGGACATCTTTGTGGCCGCCGGGATGGAGCCTCTGGCCTCGGAGTGGTGGCACTTCAACGACATTGAGGCCCGCAGCACCGCGAAAAAGGCCGGAGCCACCGGACGGTTCCAGGTGGGAACCCAGTCCTGCAGCCTGAGCCCGGCGGAGGCGGTGGCGTACCTCCCGTAGCGGCGCTCTGCCCGGCAGAGGCCGTCAACCGCTGAAAATCCCCCTGGAGCCTGCGGCTCCAGGGGGATCAGGTTTATCTGCGCGCGGTTCCGGAAAGGGGGGCGCGGGCTCAGCCCTTGACGGCGCCCATTGCCATGCCCTTTACAAAGTCCTTCTGCACGGCCCAGGTCAGCAGAACCACGGGGACCAGCGTAATCATGGCGGTGGCGGCCATGGGCCCCCACTCCAGCCCCCGGTCGGTGATGAAGCCGGCGATAATAACGGGGAGGGTCTTCGACCGCTTGATGCTCAGGATAACCGCGAAGAGGAACTCGTTCCAGGTGGCGGTAAAGGTCAGGATGGCGGAGGAGATCAGGCCCGGCTTGGTGATGGGCAGCACGATGCTGAAGAAGCGGTGAATAAACCCGCAGCCGTCCAGCTGTGCCGACTCCTCCAGAGCGTAGGGCACCTGCTCAAAAAATCCCATCATCAGCCAGATGACCAGGGGCAGGTTGAAGCTGGTGTTCATGATAATCAGGGCAACCAGGGTATCAATAAGCTTCATGCTCCGCATGACCATGTAGACGGGGATGGCGGTGCAGATGGCGGGGTACATCTTCTGCACCATGAACCAGACGCCGAAGAAGTGCTTCATTCTGCGGCCCAGAGTGCCCCGGGACACCGCATATGCGGCCATGCTGCCGATGAACAGGGTGATGACCGTGGTGACCACCGAGATGATGACCGAGTTGCTCAGGCTCTCCATCAGCTGGCTCTCCGTGAAGATCTTGATAAAGTTCTCCATGGTGAACTGGCTGGGCCAGATGACCGGGGGATAGGCGCGGTACTCCTGCTCCAGCTTAAAGGCGTTGGTGACCAGCCAGTACAGGGG